>NZ_JBFBCE010000024.1:0-123274 GCF_040689595.1 Streptosporangium sp. NPDC051023
GGGCCCCGTTCCCGGGCTTACCGCTGGTCGCCCCCGGACCCTTGGTGCGCGGCGGACGTCCCGCGGGGGGCGAGCGCCTCGCCCGCAGCGGGCGGACCTGTCCGGGGAGACATGCCGCTTCAGATGGGTGCCTCGTGAAGGGCCGTCGTCATACCCCTCGGCGGGGCGGCATCCGGGGCCGCGGTCCCGTCCGCAGGGCGCTGCTGCGCGACCGCCGCCTGCTGCTCGGACTCTGCGCCTGGTCCGTCGCGGAGACCGCGCCCGCGCTCCTGGTCGGCCTGGCCGTCGCGCGGGCGATCGATGAGGGTTTCGCGGCGGGCAGGCCCGGCGTCGGCTTCGCCTGGCTCGCCCTCCTGTGCGGTGCCTGGCTGGTCGCGGCGGCCGGTGCGCGCCAGGTGGTGCTCACCGTCGGCGCGATCGTGGAGCCGTTCCGCGAGGAGTTGCTCGATCACGTCGTCGGCAGCGCGCTGCGTCAGTCGGGCGCGGCGGGGCACAGCCGGGCGACCGCGGCGGTCGCCCGGTCCAACCTTCAGGTCGAGCTGGCCCGCGACGCCCTCGCCTCGGTCATCACGGTGGTCAGGTCCTTCGCCTTCACCGTGGTGAGCGTCGTGCTCGGCCTGAGTGCCCTCGCCCCCGAGGTGCTCGTGCTGGTCCTGCCGCCGTTCTTCGCGGGCCTGTGTCTCTTCCTGCTGTCGCTGCCCGCGCTGGCCAGGCGGCAGCGGGACTTCATCCTCGCGGACGAGCGCACCGCCGAGTCGCTCGCCGCCATGGCGGGCGGGCTGCGCGACATCACGGCGTGCCGGGCGGAGCAGCGGGTGGCCGCCGTGGTCGGCGCCCAGGTGACGCGACAGGCGCAGACGGGGCGCTCGCTCGCCGGGGTGACCGCGCTGCGCACCGCGTCGCTCGCGGTCGGCGCCTGGCTGCCGGTGCTGCTGATTCTGGCGGGCACCCCCTGGCTGGTGCGCAACGGAGCCGGGGCGGGGGTGATCCTGGGCGCCCTGGTCTACGTCACCCAGTCGCTCGCCCCCGCGTTAGGCAACCTCGTACAGGGGCTTGGGATGAGCGGGGTCAAGCTGCGGGTGGCGCTCGAACGCGTCCTGCGGTCCGGCGGACCGCCCCGCCCCGCGGCCGGGCGGAGCACGCCACGAGACGCCGGGATCGAGCTGCGCGGCGTGACGTTCGCCTACGGGCCGCACGCCGAGCCGGTGATCTCCGGTCTCGACCTGTCGGTTCCCGAGGGCGACCACGTCGCGGTCGTCGGCCCGAGCGGCATCGGCAAATCGACGCTGGCCGCGCTCGTCACCGGAGTGCTGCGCCCCGGCGCGGGACGGGTCCTGGTCGGTGGCGTCCCCGCGGAACGGCTCGATCCGGCGAGCCGGGTGCTGATCCCCCAGGAGGCGTACGTCTTCAGGGGCACGCTCCTGGAGAACCTGACCTACCTGGCCGAGGCGCAGCGGGATGCCGTCGAGGAGGCGGTGGCGGTGGTCGGCCTGACCGCCCTGGTCACGCGGCTCGGCGGCTACTCAGCCGAGATCCACGCGGGACTGTTATCGCCCGGCGAGCGGCAGCTGGTCGCCCTGGCCCGCGCCTACCTGACCCCGGCCCGCCTGGTGATCCTCGACGAGGCGACCTGCCATCTGGATCCGGCCGCGGAGGCGAAGGCCGAGGAGGCGTTCGCCCGCAGGGGCGGCACGCTGCTGGTCATCGCCCACCGGCTGACCTCGGCGAGACGGGCACGGCGGATCCTCGTCATGGACGGCACAAGCGTCCAGTTCGGCGGGCACGAGGAACTGCTTGCCTCGTGCCCGCCGTACGCGGACCTGGCAGGCCACTGGAACCCGTCGGACACACAGGAGCTGGTCCCATGATCTATCCGCCCGCCGAGCGGGAGCCGGTCGTCGACCACTTCGGCGGCCGTGCCGTACCCGACCCCTATCGGTGGCTCGAGGATGAGGAGAGTCCGGGGACGCGGAGCTGGCTGGCGGCCCAGGACGAGCTGTGGCGCGGCCACGCCGCGACGCTGGCCGGACGCGACGGGTGGTACGCCAGAGTCGCCGGGCTCACCGGGGCGGGAATGGTCGGGCCGCCGCTCTGGCGCGGCGAGCGCCGCTTCTCCGTGCGCCGTACGGCCGCGCAGGAGCACCCCGTCCTGCACACCGCCGCCCCCGGGGAGGCGGAGCGGGCGTTGATCGACCCGGGGGCGCTCGATCCCGGTGGCCTGACCACGCTCGACCACTGGCAGCCGGACATGGAGGGCCGCCTGCTGGCCTACCAGCTGTCCAGGAGCGGTGACGAGCACTCACGCCTCTACGTCATGGACGTCGGAACCGGGGAGGTCGTCGAAGGGCCGATCGACCGCTGCCGCTACTCACCGGTGGCGTGGCTGCCCGGCGGGAAGGCGTTCTTCTACGTCCGCGCCCGCAGGGTCTGCCTGCACCGGCTCGGCATGCCCGCGGAGGACGACACTGTGATCTGCGGCGACGAGCGGTCCTACGGCCTGGGGATCAGCGGGGACGGCCGCTGGCTGACGGTCTCCGCGGCGGCCTCCTGCGGCAACGACCTGTGGCTGGCCGACCTGTCCGCCGCGCCCGCGGAAGAGCCCGAGCTACGGGTGGTCCAGGAGGGAACGGGCACGGTCACGGTACCCGCCGTCGGCCCCGACGGACGCCTGTACCTGCTGACCACCCTGGGCGCGCCCCGGGGCCGCCTATGCGTCGCCGACCCGCGGCATCCGGAGCCGGACGGCTGGACCGAGCTGGTCGGCCCGGATCCCGAGGCGGTGATCGGTGACTTCGCGATCGCCGAGGGGCCGGCGTTACTGGTCGGCTGGACCCGGCACGCGACCAGTGAGATCAGCGTCCACGACCTGGCGACCGGCGAGCGGCTCGGCCGGGTCCCGTTGCCCGGCCTCGGCTCGGCGGGGCGGATGTCCACCCGTCCCGAGGGGGGCCACGAGGTCTGGTTCACCTACACCGACAGCGTCACCCCCGGGAGCGTGCACCGCTACGACGTGCGCACGGGACACACCTCGCTCTGGGCCGCGGCGCCGGGTGCCGTCGAGGTGCCGGAGCTCGAGGCCCACCGGCTCGTCTACACCTCGGCGGACGGCACATCGGTGCGAATGGTCGTGCTCGCCCGTCCGGGCGCGGGGCCCAGGCCGACGATCCTGTACGGCTACGGCGGATTCGGGCGCCCGCTGACCCCGTCGTACTCCAGTTACGTTCTGCCCTGGGTCGAGGCGGGCGGGGTCTTCGCGCTCGCCCAGCTGCGGGGCGGTGGCGAGGAGGGCGTGGAGTGGCACAGGGCGGGCATGCTCGGCCGCAAGCAGAACGTCTTCGACGACTTCGCAGCCGCGGCGGAGCACCTCATCGCGGAGGGCTGGACGACGGCCGCGCAGCTGGGCGCCTGCGGCGAGTCGAATGGCGGCCTGCTGGTCGGCGCCGCGCTGACACAGCGCCCCGAGTTGTTCGCCGCCGCGGTCTGCTCCGCTCCGCTGCTCGACATGGTCCGCTACGAACGCTCGGGGCTCGGCCCCTCGTGGCGCTCCGAGTACGGCTCGGCCGAGGACCCCGAGCAACTCGGCTGGCTGCTGGGCTACTCCCCCTATCACCGGGTCGAGGACGGGGTCGACTATCCGGCGACGCTGCTGGCCACGTTCGGCGGCGACTCCCGGGTCGACCCCATGCACGCCCGCAAGATGTGCGCGGCGCTGCAGCGGGCGACCTCGGGGTCCCGACCGATCGTGCTGCGCCACGAGGGCGACGTCGGACACGGGTCCAGGGCGGTCAGCCGGTCGGTCGGCCTGGCTGCCGACATGCTGGCCTTTCTGGCCGGGCACACCGGGCTGGCGAATCGTCCAGGTGTGCCGGGCTCTCATCTGGCCGATCGCCCAGGAGCGCCGGGCCCCGGGATCAGACCCGCCTCCGGTAACGAATCCGGGGTCAGATGCGCTTCCGGTAACGGATCAGACCGATCTTCCTGATGTCCTCGGGCCACAGCCAGCCCGCCTCCTGGGCGATCGTGACCGCCTCGACCCTGGTCCTGGCCCCCATCTTGGCGAGAATCCGCGACAGGTAGTTGCGGACCGTGCCACAGGAGAGGAAAAGCCTCTTGGCGATCTCGTTGACCGGCTCGCCCTCGGCCGCGACCTTGAGCACCTCGAGCTCGCGCGCGGTGAGCGGGTTCTCCTTCGCGTGGAGCGCGGCGACGGCCAGCTCCGCGTCGATGACCCGTTCGCCGCTCGCCACCCGGCGCACGCAGGCGGCGAGCTCCCCCGCGGGCGCATCCTTGACGACGAACCCGCGCGCCCCTGCGTCCAGTGCCCGCCGCAGCGCCGCAGGCGTCGCCAGACCTGTCAGCATGACCGTCTTGCAGGCGGGCAGCTTGCGGCTCAGCTCGAAGGCCGCGGCCAGGCCGTCCGTGCCGGGCAGCCCGATGTCGATGAGGGCGACGTCGGGCCTGGCGCGAAGGCAGGAGGGCACCACGTCGTCACCGTGGCCGACTTCCTCGATCACTTTGATGTCGTGCTCGGCGGAAAGCAAGGCGACCATCGCTCCACGAACGAGGTGCATGTCCTCGGCGATCAGGACGCTTATCACGGGTCGTGTCCCCTTTTCGGCGGCGTACTCGTGTCCCTGTTAATCCGGTCGTGTCCCTGTTAATCCGGCTGCTACCCGCAGAAATCATTGTGCTACCCACAGAAATCATTTGTCAGCCGGATGACCCAGACGAGTACCCCACAGGAGCGGATTAAGCCTCCCCCGGGGACATGAATACGAACGACCAGAAGGACGGTGCACGGCGAGCGACGCGGCTCTGGTGAAACGTTTCACCGGAGCTCCTGAACCGCCCCGGTCTCGGTGATCGTCCGGCGCCCTTACCGGTGGGCCCCTCGCGGGCCGTACGATCAGCTTCCTGGACCCGCCGTGACATGTCGGCGACAACCTGCTCGGACGCGCCACCGCGCGGCGTCAGGTCCGTGATTGTCGGGCGTAAGCCTTACGGTAGGGCGCGTGCCAGAGACGAACCACGAGATCACGCTCGACTCGGCCCTCTCCGAGGAGGCCGTGCTCGCCACCTACCGCCGGATGTTCGCCGCGCTCGCGCGCGACAGCGGCGCCGTGGTGGACGAGCCCGCGCTGGTCGACATCGCCGAGACGCTGTTCGCGGCGTTCGCCGAGGCGGGTGAGGAGTGGCTGACACACGAACAGATGCGTCACATCTGCCGGGCCTACCCGCTGGACCAGTTCGAGAACCGGCTGCGGGTGCTCAAGGGGCTCGGCGCGATCCGTGAGGTGTTCCCCAAGCCCAATCAGCTCCGCTACCGCGCGTCGTTCACCAGCGTGGTCGGGCTGATGTTCATCCGGCGGATGATGGACGACGGCGGCCAGTCGGAGATGCACCGGCTGCTCGCCCTCGAGGACCTCAACGTCGCCGACCCGCGCACGACCATGGAGGAGGCGCGCCTCAGCGCGCAGAACCTGTCGCGGGCCTTCAGGCTGTGGGCGCTCGAGCTGATCACACTGACCAGTGGCACCATCGAGGAGCTGCGCGAGCAGGCTCCGAAGCTCTGGGGTACCGAGGAGATCGCCCGCAGGGCTCAGAGCCTGCACGCCACGATCCTCACCCGCTGGCCCGACCTCGACCGGACCTGCACCGAGCTGCGCGCGTCGATCTACTCCTACAGCGACGCCTCCCGCCGCGCCGCGGGACGCCTCGCCGACTCCGCGGGCACGACCAGGAACCTCACCCTGCTGCCCGCGGAGACCTGGCGGACCTTCGCCCAGACGGCGACCAGGGAGCGGCTGGCCGCCGTGCTCGACGGGTTCGTCTTCGACGCCCCGGCGCCGTGGCACGACCCCGCGGCGATCGTCAGGGCCGTGGACGAGAGTCCCCGCCCCGCTCCGGCCCAGCCGACGCCGCCGCGTTCCGCGCTGCCCGATCCCGGCCCCGCCGACTCCTATGAGCCCGGTGGCGGCGGCCTCGACCATCTCGCCTCCGTCGCGGAGGCCGCGCTCGCGGGGCGCACGAGCGCCCGTCTCGAGGAGCTGCTCACCGCGGACGGCGAGTGGGTCTCGGCGCGCCGCCTGCTGGCCGACCTCGTCTCGGCCGACCTGCGGCCCGAGTCCCCCTACCGGCTGCGCTGGTCCGACGCCCTCACCGCGGACCCGGACGCCGAACCGGCCTGGCTGTCGCACGGCCACCTGGAAAGGACGGGGCATGACGCCTGAGCTGGCGCACGCGCGGGCCAGGGCCACCGGCCCCCTCGCGCTCGGGGCGGGCGAGCCCGCGCCTCCGGGGATGACACGGCTCGGCCGCGGCGACGGGACCGGCACGGCACTGCCCGCCTGGCCCGACGGGGCGACCCCGTCCCTCCTGGAGGAATACCAGGTCGCACCGGTGAACGTCGAGCGGTCGGGCGAGACGAGGCGGGTGCTGGCCGCGGCGCTGAAGTGTTGCTGGACCGACCTGACCGCCGACCCCTGGCCCGGGACCCCCGCGCCGGTCGAGGACGTGCTGTCCGCCTACCGGGCGCTGATCGGGCGCGGCGACGACCTCATGCGCAACTGGGCGGTCGGCGCGCTGCGCCGCCTGCACGACTCGGCCTGGCTCGAGGTCGGCCCCGGGATCGTACGGCTCGGCCCCCGCTGCGCCTGCTGGCCCGCCGACTCCCACGCCCAGCTCAGAGAGCTGGTACGGCGTCTCCCCTCGGGGGACGACGCCTCCCCCGGGCTGGACGTCCTACCCGTCCCGGAGAGCATCGGGGAGGCCGTGGAGAGCCGGGAGACGGCCGCGGACGGCCGGGACGACGGCGACCACGCGGGCGGCGGAGACGGCGGAGACGGCGGAGACGGCACGGACGGCGAGAGCCTCGAGGACGCGGGCGGCGACGTGGACCTCTCCGCCGAGGGGGCCGCGAGCGTCGCCGTCCCCGACGGGGTGGACGAGGATCTGCTCGGTCCGTTCGACGAGCGGCGCAGGGCCGAGATCGTGGCGGCCTTCATGGTGGTCGAGCACGCGGCCGAGCCGGTGCACGAGGCGCGGTTTCCCGCGCTGCGCGACCCGGCGCCGCGCCGTACGCTCGCGGAGATGCTGCGGCGGCGAGGCCGCACCCTCGTCCAGGACCGTGAGGCGTGGACCTCGGGCTACGCCGACGAGACGGCCGCGCGGACCGGCACCCCCCTGGGAGAGGCCGAGCGCGCGGTGCTGGTGCTGGTGCTGGTCCACTCGGTGGCGATTCCCCGCGCGGAGGGCCTGCTGCCCGCCGACAGCTGGCTGTCGCCGTTCCCCGCCCAGGCCGACGAACTGCGCAGGCACACCAGACTGCCGGTCGGCGAGCTGGACGCGGCGCTGAGGACGCTGCGCCATGCGGGCCTGCTCGTCCAGGTCAAGGCGGGAGAGGAGGCCGGGGGTTATGTTCCGGGACCGCAGTTCCACCGGCTGACCCCACGGGCCAGACGCCGCCTGCAGGAAGAGCTGATCCTCGCCGCGGGACCGCACACCCCGCTGGCGGCGGCCGTGAGAGCTAATCGCCGATGAAAGGAATGACAGGGGTGACCGAGCAGCCGGACCAGTCCGCCGAGAGCTCGCGAGACAGCGGGAGGAGCCGGGCGCGCGGGGCAGGCGGGACGAGCCGGGCGAGCGCCGCCGGGGATGTCGAGACGTCGAGGCTCACGCCCGGAAACCAGACCGGCGGGGTGGGCGCGGACACCGAGAAGGCGAAACGCGCACACGGGAACCAGACGGCCGGGACGACCGAAGGCGTGGGCACCGAGACGGCGAAGCACACGCACGGAAGCCAGACGGCCGGGACGACCGAGGGCGTGGACGCCGAGAAGGCGAAGCACGGGAGCCAGGCCAGCCTGGTGCCCGTCGAGGTCCGGGCCGCGGCGCCGAGCGAGAACGTGGTCGGCGACCGCGTGCTGATCGCCGTGCAGGCCGTCAACATCTCCAGGCTGTCGACCCACCCGGTGCCGACCGTGCCCGGCACGCTGATCGTGGTCGCGGGCGCGGGGCCGAAGGACTCGAACGGCGCGGGCAAGTCCTCGTTCATCGCGATGATCACCGCGTTGCTCGGCGACGAGCAGTGGCGTTTCGCCTCGGGCGCGAAGGCGGTCTCCGAGCTGCTGTTCAACGCCGAGCTCGCCGCGGGCGGCGGCGGCAGGACATGGGCCAGTGCCGACCACGGATACATCGTGGGCGTCTTCGCGGGAGCGGGCACCCCGAAGGGCACCACAACCGGCACTACAACCGGCACCACAACAGGCACGACCACCGGCGCCGCGCACGGAGCCGCACACGGAGCCGCGAGGAACCCGGTGGCGGGCACCTCCCGGGAAGCCGCCGACGCGACCGCGCAGAACGCGGCGGGCGAGACGCTCGACGACGCGGTGACCGTGTGGCTGCGGGTCAACCAGGAGGCTCCGCACCTGGAGATCCGCTGGACCCAGGGGGTGTGCGTCGCCTCCGCCGCCTCGGAGGCCGAGCGGGTGACGCGGGCGGACCAGCTGTGGGCGACGCTCCCGCGTTCCGCGGGGCGCAGGGACGTGGTCGCGCGTGACCTGACCAGGTTCCTGTACGGCGACCGGGTCAGGTGCGTCTCGTTCCTGTCCACCTCGGTGCGGAGCAAGGTCGCCACGAACCTGCTGTCACAGCCGCTCAACGAGATCTCCCCTGAGCGGGTCTTCGAGGCGATCGCCGCGTTGACCGGCCTGGACACCGAGCTGGACCAGGAACGGGACGCCAGGCGCGACGAGCACGCCAAGCGGGTGCGGGCGGCGCGGGCCGTCGAGCTGCTCAGAGAGTTCGAGGGCGAGTCCCGGGCGCTGCTCGAGACCTTCGACCGGCGTGACCGGGCCAGGGTACGGCTGGCGGAGGGGCTGCGCTGCTGGCGCGGGCGCCTGGCGCGCAGGCTGGCCGACGCCGCCAGGCGCGACGAGGCGTTCGCCGCCGACCTGGAGCGAGTGCGCGCGTCTGGCGAGCAGGCGGCCGAGGCCGTCGCCGAGGTCAAGGCGGAGATCGCCACCCTGAAGGACGACACCCTGGAGCGCGGCCTGGCGCAGGCGCGCAAGGAGCTGGCCGCCCTGCAGGCGCGCGCGGCCAAGCTGGACACCGACCGTGCGGTCGCGGAGAACTCGGTCGACGAGCTGCGCGGGCAGATTCCCGGTCTCGAGGAGCAGCGGCGGCTGGCGGACGGCCGCGACGTACGGACCGCGGAGACCGAGCTGGCCCAGGCCAGGCTCGGCCTCAACGAGGCGCTCAAGGCGCTGGGCGTGGCCGATCGCGAGGTCGAGGGAGCCAGGTCGGCGCTTGACGACGCGGAGGGCGGTCCCGCGGCGGCCCAGCTCAACGCGCTCGCCACGGCGGGCGTGGGGGCGACCGGCCTGCTCGACGCACTCGACGTGGCCGAGCAGGCCCGCGACGAGGAGACCGCTCCGGGCCGGACGGGTCAGGCGGTCGCGGCTGTCCTGGGCGCCCGGGGATGGCCGGGGGAACACGCCGTGATCGTGGACGCGGCCGACCTGGCGTCCGCGGCGGAGGCGCTGGCCGCGCTGCCGGGATCGGTGTTGGTCAGTGCGGCGGGCGTCACCGTCGTCGGGGCGTTCGAGGCGGTCGCGACCGGCAGGGAGGCCCGGATCAAGGCCGCCGAGCTGCGGCTGCACCGGGCGCGGGACGCCCAGGAGACGGCCGCGGCGGCGGTGCGGGCCGCGGAGGACGGGGTGACCGAGGCAGGGCGGAGACTGGAGGGGGCCAGGGCGGCCGTGCGGCTGGCCGACATCGAGCGGCGCATGGCCGAGCGGCGCGTGACGCTCACCGAGCTCACCGAGGCGCTGGCGGAGGTCGGGCCGAAGGTGGGAGAGGCGGAGCGGCGGGCGAGCACGCTCGACTTCCGTTCCAGGACCAGGAACATGGAGATCGAGCGCCTTGAGGGGCGCAGGGCGAGACACGAGACGGAGCGCGACCAGGCCGCGGAGCAGGCGGCCAGGATCGCGGCGGAGCGGCAGGCGCTCGGGATGGACGCGCTGGCCGCCGACTGGGGCGGAACGACCGAGGGAGCCGGGCAGTGGCTGGCGGCACTGGCTGAGCAGGAGCTTCCGCTGACGGCCGAGGAGTGGTGGCGGGCGGCGGAGCGCCGCCTGGACGAGGCGCTGCGCGACACCTTCCCCGGTGAGGACGACGAGATGCCCGAGGAGCTGGGGTTCCTGGTCCGGCAGCGGGCCGAGCCCGGCGCGGGGCGGACCGCCCGCGAACAGGCGACGTTCCCCGGCATCTGCGCGGCGCTGGCGTCCTACCTTCGCGGCCAGGAGGAATACGAACGCCACCAGCGCCGCCAGATCGAGACCCAGCTCGCCACCAGGCAGCGGGACCTGACGGCCGCGGCGAAGGGCGCCGAGGAGGCCGCGCAGTCGACCGCCGTGCACCGGGCCGCGCTGAGCGCGGCGATCAAGGCGCGGCTCACCCGGGTCGCCGAGGAGTTCGACAAGCTGGACACCTCCTACGGCGGCTACGGCGCGGCGCTGGAGTTCCCGGTGCCGCCCGCGCCGGCCGACCCGGAGCAGCGCTGGGCGTGGCGGGTCACCCCCAAGTGGCGCAGGGGGGAGGGCCAGGGCTTCGTACCGTACAACCGGCGGGCGAACACGGCGCTGATGGACGAGAAGGCGGTCAAGCTGGTCTGCGCGGCGGCGATCGCATCGTCCGGCGGCGGCCATCTGTGTCTCGTCCTGGACGAGCTGGGCCGCAACCTGGGCAAGGAGCACCGCAGGGAGGCCGTCGCGCTGTTCCGCAGGATCGGCGAGACCTACGGGATCACGGTGATCGGCGCGCTCCAGGACGACATGGAGCCGTACGCGGTCGACGCCTGCGGACAGTACATCAAGCTGCGCCGCTCCTCTGACGCCATGCCGTACAACGAGCCGCCGGTGATCATCGGTCATGACGACCACACGGAGCGCGTGCGCGCGCTCGCCTCGGCGGTGAGCAGGTGAACCCGCGCGACGAACCCCCGTGGTGATGCGGGTGAACCCGTGCGGCGAGTGGGGTGAACCTCCGTCGCAGGCCGCCGCGGTGAGCGGGCCGTCGGTGGGGGAACAGCCGGTGAAGGGATAATCTCGGCAGTCGGCAGGAAGTGCGGACCGGCGGTAGCGCGGGCCGGTAGAGGTCGGGAAGGTCAGGGAGATCGGTGTCGGCGTCGCCACTGGGTCGGACACCCGCCAAGCACGACCTCTACCGGGCCATGGCGCTGGCGCTGCGCGTGGGCGAGCTGCTGCTCGGCAGCGGCGAGGCCACCGAGACGGTCGCCGGCACCATGCGCAGGATCACCAACGCCTACGGCGTTCCGCACTGCGAGGCGGACGTCAACCTGTCGGCCATCACGCTGTCGCACGTCCCCTCTGACGGAAGCGTCCCCGTCACCGCGGAACGCCGGGTACGGCGCAGGCTGCCCGACTACGACCGGCTGATCGCGGTCCACGAGATGGTCAGGGAGACCTCGGGCGGGACGGTGCCGCTCGAGGAGGCCGAGGCCCGGCTGCGGAAGATCACCCGGCGGGTGCGGGTCTACCCCGACTGGTTCCTGATCACGTCGCTCGCGCTCATCGCCTCCTCCGCGAGCATCCTGGTCGGCGGTGGCGTGCTGGTCGCGGTGGCCGCGTTCGCCGCGACCGTGCTCGGCGACCGCGCCGGCGCCTGGCTGGCCAGGCGCGGGGTGGCGGAGTTCTTCCAGCTCGCGGTCGCGGCGATACTCGGCTCACTGGTAGCCGTGCTGATGGTCTCGATCGGCGCGCCGGTGCGGGCGGAGGCCGTGGTGGTCGGCGCCGTCGTCGCGCTGCTGCCGGGGCGCCCGATGGTGGCCTGCGTGCAGGACGGCATCGCGGGCGAGTACGTCACGGCGACCGGCAGGCTGTTCGAGATCTTCTTCATCCTGGCCGCGATCGTCTCGGGTATCGGCATCACGCTGTACGCGGCCGTCCGCCTCGGTGTGCCGCTGACCGTGGAGGACGTGCCCGCCGCGCCGTTGCTGATCAGGCCCG
The DNA here is from genome assembly GCF_040689595.1 of Streptosporangium sp. NPDC051023. Lineage (NCBI taxonomy): Bacteria > Bacillati > Actinomycetota > Actinomycetes > Streptosporangiales > Streptosporangiaceae > Streptosporangium > Streptosporangium sp. NPDC051023. The sequence continues at coordinate 12,030 of NZ_JBFBCE010000024.1, forward strand.
AGCAGCTGCTCGGCGCGGTCGGGGTGACGCTGTCGTTCGCCGTCGCCCTGCTCGTGCCGCCCCGTCACCTGATCCCGGCGGCGGCCGGCGGCGCGGCGGTCTGGGTGGTCTTCGTGCAGTTGCACATCTGGCAGGTCCCGATCATCCTGGCAACGGCCATCTCCGCGGCGGTCGTCGGGCTGTTCGGCAGTGCGTACGCCCTGCGTGCCCGGGTGCCCTCGATGGTGATCACGATTCCGGCGATCGGCTCGCTGCTGCCGGGAACCGCGCTCTACCGGGGCATGCTCGAAGTCAGTCTCGGCCACCGGAGCGCGGGCCAGGAGAGTCTGCTCCAGGCTCTCTCGACCGCTCTCGCCCTGGGCGCGGGGGTCATCCTCGGTTCGGAGATCCTGCGCGCGGTCACCGGTTCCGACCTGACCAAGCGGGTCAGACGGCAGGGTGCCCGCCGCGTCCGCGGGCCGTTCATCAGCCGCCCCGCGGCCCGCCGTACCCGCGGATACTGACCGGTACGGCATGCCGGCGGCGCGTCAGAGACGCCCGATGCTCGATGGGCGAGTTCCCGCACGCCGCCGGTCCCCACCGGTGTCGGCGAAAGGGCTGGCGGGAGGGCGGCCGAGGCCGCTGGGTCACGGGCTCAGACGCGGGGCCGGCGCGCCTGCGGGCCAGGTGGTGGCGAGGGTGAGCATTCCGAGGACGATCGCGGCGGCCACGGCGAGGACCGCCGCGGACGTGTCTGCGGCCGCGGCGCAGAGCGGGGCGAGGGCGGCCACGCAGAGGGTCGCCGCCCGCAGGACGACGGTCCTGGTCCGTACGGCCCGGCGGACCAGGGCACCGAGCACGGCGACGAGCAGGCTGCCCCAGATCAGACCCGCCACGTACTCGTCGCCCGCTTCTAAGCGGTCCAGGGCGTGCCGGACGGCGGGCGAGCCCGCATTGAGGGGGACGATGCCCGGCATCCGATCGGGAAAGAGCAGGAAGGCCCCGTAACCCAGCAGGGAGACCAGCGCGGCGCAGACCGCGCCGCCGTACAGCGCGGCCACGACGGCCTGCCTGACGCTGCCGGTGCGCAGAGCGGTCGTCAGCATCGCCGCCCCCGGCGCTCCCACGACGATCGCCGCCAGCCACAGGCCGTGTCCCGGCAGGCTGTCGGCGAGCGGCGGCAGGACGCGCTCGAAGGGCACGAGCATGAAGCACGCCGGGCCCGCCACGAGGCCCGCGCCGGCGCCGGAAGCCAGGCAGACCGGGCCGGCGGCGGAGTCACGAGCGGTCATGGCCAGCAGCACAGCGGCGTAGAGCGCGAAAGTGACCATGCCGAGCGGCACGCCCGCTCCCGGCTCCAGGATCTGAGGGCCCCGGTTGTCCACGACGGTCACCAGCAGGTACGTGCCCGCCACGACATAGCCGCAGGCCCGTGTCAACAGCGCCGCCCTGGAGCGCCCTGTCGGGCCGAACAGGCCTGGCCTGCCCGCCAGCCAGGCCAGCGACGCCATGACCAGCACCAGTGAGAGAACTTCCGCTTCGACGACAGGGGAGGCGATCCCACCGGCCAGCACCAGCGCGACGGCGGCGGCCGTTCCCGTCAGATGTCCGACGGCGCGTCGCGTCACCGCCTGCAGCAGCGCCGTCCGGACGCAACCGAGCGCGAAGCGCGTGCGGTCGCGACCTCCTTCGAGCCCGAGGAACTCCGCGCGCATGGCGAGGCCCCAGTCGTGGCGGCGCGCGGGCAGGATCCACGTCGCCAGGGCCAGGAGCGTTTCCGCCGCGCCTCGTCGGCGCGGGCGGCTCACCAGGCACTCCGTGGTTCGCCCTGGGCGCCGATCCCGTCCGGCTCCGGCGTGACCTCGGCCGCCAGCAGGCGTCCCGCACCGGTGAGCCGGTACAGATGCCTGGGCGGGCGCCCCTGCGGCGGATCGGGCTCCCAGGAGGTTTCGAGCATTTCCCGGTCGGCCAGGCGGATCAGGATCGGATACAGCGAACCCGCCTTGAGGCCGACCTGGCGGCCGAGCTCGTAGCCGTAGCGCCACGCGGACGGATCCGCGGCCAGGGCGCGCAGCACCGCGACGGTCTGGGGAGAGGGGCGCCTGGTCCTGGTCACACTGAAACTCTACCTATATAGACTTTCATCGGAAAGAGGGAGGGGACCGCGGAACTCGAAAGATCCGGCCCTCACGCCGGGCTTCCGGGAAACCCGGCCCTCACCGCCTCGTCACCGGAGAACAGGCACGCCCGCCGACGAACCGGTCTTCACGATCGTTCGTACCTCACCCGCAGGCCGTCCATCATCAGGCCGAGGAGGCGCTCGGCGTCGTCGTCACCGTGCTCGCCCGCCCAGGCGATCGCGTTGACGAGCTTGATCAGGTCGGCGTCGGTGACGTCGTGGCGGATCGCGCCCGCGCGCTGGGCGGCGGCGAGCAACCTGGCGCTGCTGCTGCGCATCGTCTGGCACGAGACATACAGCTCCGACCCCGGATCGCGGATGCTGCTCATCAGCGTCGCGGCCAGACCCCGGTAGGCGGTGGTGTGAACTACCAGATGACGCATCCACTCCAGGAGCGCCTCCTCGGGGGAGTCCGACTCCAGCAGCTCGCGAGCCCGCACGTCGAGAGTGACGACACCGTCGTGGAGCACCGCCTCCAGCAGCGCCCTGCGGGTGGGGAAGTGCCGGTAGAGGGTGCCGATGCCGACCTCGGCCGCACGCGCGACGTCCTCGAGGGACGCCTCCGTGCCCTGCTCGGCGAAGGCCGCCCCGGCGGCGGCGAGCAACCGCTCGTAGTTACGGCGCGCATCGGCGCGCATGGGCCGTTGAGTGGTCGTCACCTTGGCTCCTCGCTGCTCGGAGGCAGCCTCCGCGCAATTAGCGGAGTCTTCCTCCGAATAGGTTATCCCGCCACCGACGGTACCGGCCATGACCGTCGTTCCCGAGGAGCCGCTCCCCGGCGTTGAGCGGCTCCTCTGGCGGCCGGGCGCCGCGTGACCCCCTCGACACGTCACAATCCCGGCGTTACGCCCTGAGGTCATGGCGCCGAGACCGAGAGGGTCGAGCCCCTGCGTTCCTTGCGGACGCGCAGCTGCGCGGGGACCCGGGTGCGCAGCTCGGCGACGTGGCTGACGATGCCGACGGCCCTGCCGCCGTCACGCAGGCCGTCGAGGATGTCCAGCACGTTGTCGAGGGTGTCCTCGTCGAGGGTGCCGAAGCCCTCGTCGATGAAGAGCGTGCCGAGCTCCACTCCCCCGGCCTCCGCGCTGACCACGTCGGCCAGGCCGAGGGCGAGCGCCAGCGAGGTGATGAAGCTTTCGCCGCCGGAAAGCGTCGCGGGATCGCGGCCGACTCCGGTCCAGCCGTCCAGGACCCGCAGGCCGAGCCCGCCCCCCGACCGGCTCCGGTCGCCCGCGACACGGCCAAGGTCGTGTTCGAGGAGGTAGCGCCCGCCCGACATGCGGTCGAGCCGTGCGTTGGCCGAGTCGACCACCTGGCGCAGACGCTCGCCGAGCACGTAGGCGGACAGGCGCATCTTCCACCGGTTGTCCCCCGAGGTCCCGCCGGTCAGGGCCGCGAGGCCGTCTGCGACGCGGTGCCGCTGCTGCGCGGGGCGCCAGCGCTCCAGGCACCCGGTCAGCTCGGCGCGGAGCGCGACCAGCCTGGCGAGCCGGGTCTCCGCCTGGCTCCTGGCGGACAGCAGATCGGCCTGCGCTGCGTCGGCGGCGTCACGCTCGGCCCGCAGCACGTCGAGATCGGGCTCCGGCTCGGCCGCGGCGGCGATCAGCTCGGGGTCGGACAGCACGGCGGCGACCGCCGTGCGTTCTCTTTCGAGCTCGCGGAGCCGTCCGGCCTTCTCCTCCTGCTCGGCGAGCGGACGGACCGCCGCGCGCGCGTCCTCCGTCCCGAGGAAACCCGCCTCGACGGCGGCGGCGCCCGCCGCCGCCTGGGCTGCCGCCAGCTCCGCCGCGGTCACCCGCTCCTGCCGGGTGGCCTCGACCGCTTCCGTGAGCAGCCCGGCCTCGTCCGCCAACCGGTCCAGCCTGGCGGCGAGGGTCGGATCCTCGCCGCGTGCCTCATCGATGCGCGTGGCCAGCCGCTCGATGTCCGCGGTCAGCCGTTCCTCGCTCGTACGGCGGGCGGCCAGCGTGACCGCGAGCTCGCGCGAGCGCTCCTCAAGCTCGCCAAGCTCGGCCACGATCAGCCCGACCTCTGCGGCCAGCCCCGGCTCTGCTCCCGCCGACTCCCTCAGCAGGGCCAGCGCCGCCCGTGCCGCCTGGAGCTCCTGCGCCGCGAGCTCCGTGGTGATGTCGGTTCCCTCTGACGCCTCACGATGGGCCGCCGCCAGTTCGACGACGCGGGTGGCCGCGTCGATCGCCGTATTCAGCAGGGCGGTCTCCCTCACCAGGCGGTCCCTGCGGGCCTGGACCGTGGCGTCGGCGCCGCGGGCCGCGTCGAGGCGGGCGCCGAGCCGGTCGTGTTCGGCGCGCCATCCGGCCTGCCGGGCACGGTCCTCCGCCAGCAGCCGTGCGGTGTCAGCCGCCCTGGTTCTCACCTCGTCCAGCTCGGCCGCGACGTGGTCGGCCTCCTCGGCGAGCGCGGTCTCCTCGTCCGCCTCGGCGACCAGTCCGGCCAGTTCCCGCCTCGCCTCGTCGAGGATCTCCTGAGCCTGCTGCGCGGTCAGGTCTCCCGCGACGGCGAGGGCCTCCTCCAGGCGGGAGGCCAGGGCCGTGACGGTGTTCTCCGCGGCTCCGCGCCGCTCGGCGGCAGCGTCGTAGGCGCTCTGGGCCGCGCGTTCGTCCTCGGCGGTCGGGGCCAGCGGAGCCTGAGCGGCCGGGGCCGGGTGCTCCGGTGAGCCGCAGACCGCGCAGGGCTCGCCGGGGACGAGCTTGGCCGCGAGCTCGGCGGCCATGCCGTCGATCCTGGCCTGACGGAGGTCCTGGTGGCGGTCACGGAGCCGCTGGGCGAGATCGACGGCCTCCGCCTGGGCCGACCTCGCGGTCTCCAGCTCGGCTCGGCGGGCGTCACGCCGCCTGGCGGCGTCGAGCCGGTTGGCCGCGGCTTCCGCCCGCGCCCGCGTCTCGGGGATCTCCGCCGCTTTGGCCCTGGCCTCGGCCAATCCGGCCAAAACCTCGGCGAGCCTGGCGGGCAGCTCCTCCTGCCGCTCCCTGAGCGTCTCCTCCCGCTCCGCCGCCGCGGTGAGCTCGGCGTCGAGCCCGGCGAGCAGCCCCGCCAGCTCGGCGAGCCTGGCCTCGTCGCCCCGCATTCCTTCCAGCCCGGCGAGCTCCTGCCCGCGTTCCCGTTCCCACGAGACCAGCAGCCCGTGGATCCGCCCCTCGTCCGCTGCCGGGATCGTCCCGGACACGGCCTCGTCCAGGCGGGGCTTCGGCTCCGAGGATCCGGGCGTCACGGCCTCATCCACGTCAGCGGGCGAGTCGGGCAGCGAGGACAGCGCGACCGCCAAGCCCTGTCGTGCCGTGGCCAGCCCGGCGGCCAGGCCGTCACGTCGTTCCGCGCCTCGCAGGCGGGCGGCCGCGGTCTCCTCCATCGACTCGGCGGCCGGGATGCGGGCCGCGTCAAGGCGGGCGGCGGAAAGACGGGTCTCGACGTCGTGCCGGAGGCCGGGAAGGACCGCGAGACGGGCGTCGGTCACACTCTGGCGGGCGCTCAGCTCGGTGATCTCCCGGATGACCAGCTCACGCTCCTGGACGATCCTCAGCAGGCGTGGTTCCTCCGCGCGCAGCTCCCCCAGCCTGGTGATCTCGTCCTGGCGGTCGCGCGCCATCGCGGCCAGCCGCTCCGGGGAAACCCACCGGTGGCCGGTGACGGCGTCGTCCGCGCCCCGCGGGAACGGCCGGCCGGGGGCGGCCGGCTCGGTCTCCACAAGGGGAAGCGCGCGGGCGACGGCGTCGGCGGCCAACCTGCGGGCCTTGGTCGCGGCCTCGGCCCGCTGCTCGGTCGCCTGGATCATGGGCAGCACCCGGGCCGCTCTGGCCGCCTCCGCGAGGAGGAGCTCCAGATCCGCCCGCTCCTCAGCGGTCTCCTCGAGCACCCGGTCGCGTGTCAGCGCCTCGGCGTGGCGGCGGCGCCGATCGGCCAGCGCGGCGCCGTGCTCCAGTCTGGCGCGTGCCTGCCGTACCGCCTCCTGCCCGCCGGTGGAGTCCTGGCTCACCCTGGCCGCCGCTTCTGCGGCGAGCCGCTCGAGCTCGGCGGCCCACCCGAGCGGGTCGTCCTCGGCGGAGACCGCCTGCGGGAGTCCGGTGCGCTCCGCGGCGGGTGTGCCTGCGGCCGCTGAGGTGACGTCCTCGGCGTGCTCGGGGTTCTCTGTGCTCTCAGCTGTGCTCTCAGCCGTGCTCTCAGCCGTGTTCTCCGCCTCACCGGCTGCGTCCTCGGCGCCGTCACCGGCCAGGATCGCGAGGAGGTCGGGGCCCGCCGCCTCCTCGAGGCGTTTGACGGCGAAGTCCACCTCCTTGCGCAGGGCCTGCTGCTCGCGATGGGCCTCGGTCCGCTTGTCCGCGAGCCAGGACTCCGCGGCGGCGTAGACCTTCACGGAGAACAGGCGTTCCAGGACCCTGCGGCGGTCCTCGCCGTCGGCGCGCAGGAACCTGGCGAAGTCTCCCTGCGGCAGCATCGCGACCTGGAAGAACTGGTCGGCGTTCATACCCAGCAGGGTGCCGATCAGATCCCCAGCCTCATCGACCCGCGTGGTCAGCCCGATCCACTCCCCGGAGGGGGTGAGCTCCTGGACGAGCGCCTTCTCATTCTCCCTGGTCGTGCCCTCTCCCCTGAGCTTGGGGCGTTGCCAGGCGGGCGATCGGCTGATCTTCAGCCGCCGTCCCCTGATGGTGGCCTCCAGCGCCACGGACGGTCCCCTGCCGGGTGGCGCGTGATCGCAGCGCAGACTCTTGGCACTGTCACGCTTGCCGGGCACCCTGCCGTACAGGGCGTAGCAGAGCGCGTCCAGCACGGTGGTCTTGCCCGCGCCGGTCGGGCCGTGGATCAGGAACAGCCCCGCCTCCGCGAGGGCCTCGAAATCCACCTCCTCCTCCCCGGGGAAGGAGCCGAACGCGTTGATCCACAGACGGTGCGGGCGCATCTACGCCATCGCCTCCTTTACGCGACAGGCCTCGACGGCATCCTGGAGCAGGCGGGTCTCCTCGGTGTCGGCCGCCTCGCCCCGCACCTCCCGGACGAAGTCGAGCGCCACCTCGATCTCCGGTCTTCCGGCCAGCCTCGGCCGCGCCACCGTCTCCCCGACGCCGCCCTCGGGCTCGAAGGAGAGGCTGAGGGTGTGCTCGAAGCGGGATCTGAGGCGTTCCATGGCGCCCTTCGGCCTGACCGGGTCGGTCAGCGTCACCTGGAGCCAGTGGTCCTCGTAGCGGGCGTGATCGGCGGAGCCGAGCAGATCGTCGAGGCGGCCGCTGATCCTGGCGATCCGCCGCGGGACGGGGGCCTCGGCGAACTCCGCGCTCACCCGCCCCTCGGAGTCGATGTCCACCAGCCAGGACCCCTTCACCTGGCGTTCCTCGGAGAAGGAGTAGGCGATCGGGGAGCCGGAGTAACGCACGGTCTCGCTCATCCGCTGGCGGCCGTGCAGGTGGCCGAGCGCCACATAGTCGACGCCGTCGAACGCCGAGAGCGGGACATTCGCGACGCCGCCGACGCTGATGTCGCGCTCGCTCTCGCTGGACTGCCCCCCGGTGACGAACGCGTGGGCGAGAACGACGGAGCGGGGCCCCCGGAGCGCAAGGTCCGCGCGGATCAGGGACATGGCGTGCTCGATCGCGGCGGTGTGGGTGCGCTCGCGCAGCTCCCACGGGCCGCGCACCAGCTCGGGCTCCAGGTAGGGGATGCCGTAGAACGCCACGTCCTCGACGACCACGGGCTCGCCGACCCGCCCGGGATCGGTGCGCAGGTGGACGCCCGCCGCGTCGATCAGGCCCGCGCCGAACCCGAGCCTGCGCGCGGAGTCATGGTTGCCGCTGATCAGCACGGTGCGCACGCGCTCGGCGACCAGCCGTTGCAGAGCCTGGTTGCACAGCTCGACCGCGTCGACCGAGGGCAGCGCCCTGTCATAGACGTCACCGGAGACGACGACCACGTCGACCCGTTCCGCCCTGACCGTCTCGATCAGATGGTCGATGAAGACCTCCTGGGCGCCCAAGAGGCTCTCGCGGTGGAACGAACGGCCCAGATGCCAGTCCGAAGTATGGAGCACTCGCATGTCACTTGAAGCTAACAGGCCTCCGCCGCAAACGAGGCCACTGTGACCACACTGCTCACATTCCCTCCACCTTGGGGACGGGTCGTGAGTACGCTTGAAGATCGAAGGGAACGATACCTGCATACGTTCATCCCGGAGGCGAACGACGATCGGGGAGCGGATCGGCATGTGGTCTGGCCGAGGCGTGTTGAGCGTGGCGGCGGGAGTGGTCCTGCTGGCACTCGCGACGATGGGCTACACCCTGCCGCCCCCGTTCGACCCGCCGCCGCTGAACGTGGACCCCCTCTTCCAGACCCTGCCCGCCCAGCCCGCGGCGGAGACCAGGCCGGTCTCCGCGAACGGGCAGATCTCCGTCGAGGAGCTCACCGTCGACGCCGGGGACACCACCCTGAGCGCCACGATCCGCGCTCCGCTCACCCCCGGCAGACATCCCGCCCTGGTCTTCGTCCAGGGTGCGGGAGCGGGCGCGCGCGGCGAGTTCACCACCCAGGCCGAGTGGCTGGCCAGGGCGGGGATCGTCACGCTCGTCTACGACAAGCGGACCGTGCGCTACGACTTCCGCAACCGCGACTTCGGTCTGCTGGCCGACGACGCCCTGCGCGTCCTGGCCAGGCTGAGGCTGCGTGCCGACGTCGACCCCGCCAGAACCGGCCTGTGGGGGGTGAGCGAGGGCAGCTGGGTGGTCCCGATCGCCGCGGCCAAGAGCCAGGACGTCAGGTTCACCGTGCTGGTCTCCGCGCCCAACGTCTCACCGCTGCGGCAGGTCACGTGGGCGCTCGGCGAGCAGCTCGACCGGCTGCACGCGCCCAGCGGGGTGCGGGAACTGCTCATCAGGGCGATGAGCGCGGTCCACATGAACTTCCTGCGCTACGACGGTCTGCCCGCGCTGCGCCGGATGCACCGCCCCGTCCTGGCCCTGTACGGCACGCGCGACCCGTCGATCCCGTTCGTGGAGAGCAGCAAGGCGCTGACCGGCGCGCTCACCGAGGGCGGCAACGCCGACTACACGATCCGCTACCTGAAGGGCGCCGACCACGGCATGCGCCTGCACGGCGGCCCCTTCGCCCCCGGCTATCTCGAGACGCTCTCCAACTGGGTCAGGGGCCTGCCCGGCACCGCCAGGCCCGCCGTGCACATCGCGGGCGCGACGCCCGTCCAGCGCTACGAGGCGAGCGAGGTGCCGACCGCCCCGTGGTACGCAGGCGCGACGGTCCTCGGGCTGACGTTGTGCCTGGCCGCGGTGGGATACGTGGTCGGCCCGGTGGCCGAGATGGTGGTACGGCTGCGCGGCAGGCAGCTGCCGGGTGAGGCCAACGCGAGAGTCTGGCCGCCGATCAGACGCCGGTTCCGGCGGATGGCGTGGACCGGCGCCGGACTGCTCGTCTCGGTTGTCGCCTTCATCACGCTGCTGGTGCTGTTCTCGGTGAACCAGGCGGGGGCGTGGCCCGCGGTGCTCGCGGGGTGGCTGGTCATCAGGATCCTGGCGGTGCTCATGCTGCTGCAGGAGGTCACGGCCGCCGCGGCGGTCGTCTCCGGACTGCGGGAGGGCTGGGAACCCAGCCGCCCGCAGCGGGCCGCGATCGGCGGGGTGCTCGGCGGCACCGGACTGCTGCTGGTCGCGGGCGCCTACTACAGCCTCTTCGCCTTCCCCTGGTAGCAGTCGAGCCATCGGTCCATCTCGGCGAACGTCCGCTCACGCGCGGGCTGCGACGACAGCACCAGGTCGTGCATGCCGCCCGGCACCCGGACGCACGTGACGTTCGAGCCGATCCTGGTGGCCCAGTGGGCGATCTGCCCGGGGTCGAGCACGACGTCCGCCTCCCGGGCCTCGGGGGCGAAGTCACGCAGCTTCAGCCCCTTCTCCGCGCAGAGCACCAGGACGGGGACGTCCACCCGCAGGCCTCCGTGGAGGCGCCGCTGTGCCCTGCGGATCGCGGCCAGCCACACCGCGTGGACGGGGAACCCGCCGAGCGGTTTCCAGTCCAGGTCGAAATCCCACTCGCCATGGTGGTCGCGGTGCAGGCTCGCACCGTAAGCGGTCGAGATGCCCACCGGCAGGACGGCACGCGGGGACATCCGGGACAGCGGCCCCTTGAACAGGTCCGCGGCCAGGCGCAGCGGGGCCGGGACGTTCAGATCGAGGAAGGGGCTGTTGAGCACCAGGCTCTGGACCAGGCCCCTGCCCCTGACCCGGTCGGCCCAGAGCGCGCAGACCAGCCCGCCGGTCGAGTGGCCGTTGAGGGTGACCTCGTCGTGGCCGTCCTGCTCGCGGATGATCCTGATCGCCTCGTCGATCTCCGGGAAGTACTCGGTGAGGCTGCGCACGAAGGCCCTGGTCTGGTGTGGCAGCAGCGAGCGGCCGTACTTTCGCAGGTCGAGGCCATAGAAGTCGACACCCTGGGCGACGAAGTGGTCGGCCAGGTGGGTCTGAAAGAAGTAGTCGGTGAATCCGTGGATGTAGAGCACGGCTCTGCCGGTGGGGTCGGGGGCGCGCCGCCGTACGAGGGAGGCGACCACCGGCCCCTCGTGGTCGTCGGCCATGGGCAGGGTCGTGAGCTCGTAACCGGGACCGAGAACGTCGGACATGGAAGTCAGGTTACGTCCGAAGAGGCGCTCTCTCAGAGGGTTTCGGACACTTGGTGGGGTTAACGACCCCACCAAGGGCCTCCGAGGCAATTACCGGAAAGGTCGTCGCCGCCGCTCACCGGCGGGGCTCGGCGGACGCCAATCACAGCCCCCATCTCGGCAAAAAAACGTGAACAGAATTTCATTCTAGGAGGTATGTCGGGATAAGGGAGGATTGCCTTTCCGAGTTGTTCATCCAGTCGTCGCCCACAAGCCCTGGTATCCGCCCTACCATCTCCCTGCGGCGCTCAAGCACGTGGGAGATCGGGGAGCAGGTGGGGGACAGATCGGGGCCACGGGGGCTCGGCGCGGTCATCGGATGGACGGCTCTGTCCATCGTGGTACCGGGGGCCGCGCATTTGCGGGCCGGATGGCGCAGGACCGGGCTCGTGTTGCTGTCGGTCTATCTCCTGCTGCTGCTCGGCGCGCTGTGGGTCCTGCTCACCGCCGACCTCGGCGACCTGGCCGGGCAGCTGGTCACCTCGTCGTGGCTGACCGGCGTCACGGTCGCCTCCCTGGTACTGGGCTTCGCCTGGTTCGCACTGGTCGTGCACTCGTTCACGGTGCTGAAGCCCGGCAGGCTCCGCGGGCCGAGGCAGGCGGTGGCGGGCGTCGTCGCCGGAGTGCTCGCGGTCGCGGTTGTGCTGCCGTTCGGCCTGGTCGGGCAGTACGCCTCGGTCTCGCAGTCGACCCTGGACCGGGTCTTCAGCGCCGCGCCGACCACCCCCGCGCCACAGGCCCAGACCTCCCAGAGCGCGGACCCGTGGGCTGGCCGGGACCGGGTGAACATCCTGCTGCTCGGCGGTGACGCCGACACCCACCGGGTCGGCGTGCGGACCGACAGCATCAACCTGGCCAGCATCGACGTCAAGACCGGCAACACCGTGCTGCTGGGACTGCCGCGCAACCTGGAGAACGTCCGTTTCGTACCGGGCTCCCCGATGGCCAAGCGGTTCCCCGACGGTTTCCGGCTGCCCGCCAACCCGGACGGCTCACGCGAGGACCTGCTCTTCGCGGTCTGGGAGTACGCCGACGCCCACCCGGAGATCTTCGGCGGGCGCAAGGGACAGGGCACCAAGACCCTCATGGAAACGGTCGGCTACACACTCGGCCTGAGAGTCGACTGGTACGCCCTGGTGAACATGTGGGGCCTCGCCCGGCTGATCGACGCCATCGGCGGCCTGCGGCTGACCGTTCCGCAGGACGTTGTCTTCGGCAAGTACAACGAGGGACTCGTCAAGGCGGGAACCCGCAGGCTCGGCGGAGCCGACACGATGTGGTTCGCCCGCTCGCGCACCTACAGTGACGACTACACCCGGATGGGCCGCCAGCGCTGCGTGCTGAGCGCCCTGCTCCAGCAGGCCGACCCGGCGACCGTGCTCTCCCGGTTCAACCGGATCGCGCTGGCCACCAAGGAACTCCTCAGGACCGATATCCCGCGCCCGATGCTGGAGCACCTGGTCCCGCTGGCCCTGAAGGTGAAGAACGCCAAAGTGACCAGCGTCCCGTTCGTCCCGCCGCTGATCAACACCGGCTATCCCGACTGGGCCAAGATCCGCACTGTCACCGCCAAGGCCATCCGTGCCTCGTCCGTCTCCTCACGGCACCTTGCCGCCACCGCCACGCCCACCGCCACTGTCTCGGCGACCGCCTCCCCAGGAGCCACCGCCACCCCGGAGGCCACCGCGCCCACCTCTGTGCCCACCTCTGTGCCCACCTCCGCGGCCACGGGGCGGGCAGCGACGCCGAGTGCCACGCCGACCGCCACCAGGAAGGCCGGGACGGACGCCGAAACCAACGCCAAACCGACGAACCCCGCCGCCCCGAAGGAGATCAGCGCGGGCTGCGCCTGACCCGGCTCCGCTCCCCGGCGGACTTGTCCGCGTCAAGGAACGACAGCCTGTCACCGGAGGCGCTCAGGTCGCGTAGGACTCCTTGGCGAGACGGCGGACGCGGTTCACATCGACGGTGTGGCCGAGACCGGGCTGGGTGAGCGGCACGGCGACGACACCCCCCGAGGCGCCGACCGGCGGTGTGACGATCTGCGCGCTGCGCGGGGGCTCGGCCACGTCACAGGGCAGCCCGCAGCCGGGCAGGCTGGCCGCGGCGACCGTCGCGGCCCTGGCCAGGCCGGTGCCCTGCCCTCCCGAGCAGGCGATCTCCCACCCCGCCGCCGCCGCGACGTCGTGCATCCGCCGTACCTCACGCAGCGAGCCCAGCGCCGCGGGACGCAGCAGCAGCGCCCTGCCGAAGTCGGCGATGACCGCCTCGTCCAGCTCCGCGGCGGAGGACACCTCGAGCAGCACCGGGGCGGCGACACGTTCCTGCAGGTCGGCGTGGCCGGCGAGATCGACGAACGGACGCTCGATGGACGAGAGCGTGTAGGCGTCCAGGGCCTCGAGGGCGTCGGCGCCGGTGTAGCCGCGGCGGGCGTCGACCCCGATGCCGAGCGCGGGATAGGCCTGGCGTACCGCGCGCAACGGCTCAATGTCCCATCCGGGGTGGACGTCCAGGGTGACGTGGGCGTACCCGGCGCAGACGTAGCGGTTCACCCGCGCGACCAGACTCTCCAGGTTGCGCTCGGCACCGATCCTGACGGTGGCCATCAGCGAGGTACGGCTGCCGCCCAGCGCGTGGGAGAGCGGCACCCCGCGCATCCTCGCCCACAGGTCCCAGCAGGCCATGTCGGCCGCCGGGCCGCCGGGGACGTCGCCCAGCTCGTCGGGGTGCTCCCAGTCGACGCCGATCAGCGCGTTCCCGAGCCTCTCCTGCAGGAGTCTCCAGGTCTTCGGGGCGGGATCGACGACCTCCCCCCATCCGGTCATGCCCCCATAGTCGGTGAGCCGGACGAGGATCGCCTCGGGGCGCCTGCCGTAGGGCAGGACCAGCCGGAACACCTCAAGCTCACGTACGCGCGGCATGGACCCCCTCGATTCCTTACAGGTCGGGAAAACTACCGTGAGAAAACACCTCGGAAAAAAACGAGTCCCGCCCTGAGGCGGGACTCATCTCCCAACACGGAGGCGCTCTGCGTTCTTCCCATGGTGCCACGACCGCGGGCTCCCCGACCTGCCGCCGCCCCCGGCTAGATCAGGCGCCCGGCCCAGGACGGGCCTTGGCACTCGGCACCGGGCTCGGCCCCGGGCTCAGCACTGGGCCGGTCAAGGCGTTCAGCTCCTGAACCGGCCTCCGACGAGCACGCCCGCGCTCGCCACGAGCGCCGTCAGCGCGAAGCACACGAGGTACACCGGGCCGACGGCGCCGAAGGCGGCGACGATCGCGCCGACGACGGCGACCGTGACCACGGTGAAGACCGACTCCCCGATTCCCATGGAGGCGCTGTTCTCGCCCTCCTCCCCGGGGTTCGACAGCTCCAGGACGAGCACGGACAGCGTGGGGTAGACGCTTCCGATGCCGAGCCCGACGACCAGCTGGCCGAGGGCGGCCAGCGGCACCGGGACTCCGGGGAACACGGTCAGGGCCATCAGCACGATGCCCACGGCGATCAGGGCAGGGCCCGTGCGCAGGATCAGGACCCGGTCGTACTGCTTGCGCCCAACGACCCACGAGGCGAACGCCCAGGCCAGCGCGCCCGCGGTGAGCACCATTCCGGCCGCGGCCGGTGACAGGCCGCGCTCCCCCGTGAGCATGAGCGGCAGGAACACCTCACCGCCGAGGACGGTGCCCGCGGCGATGCCGCGCAGCGCGATCACCGAGGGCAGGCCGCGTGTGGCGCGGAGGGTTCCCGGCGGCAGCAGCCTGGGCAGTGACAGGGCCAGCAGGACCAGCCCGGTGGCCAGCAGAACGAGCCCGGCGCCGCGGGCCGCTCCGCCGTACTGCATGAGCGCGGCGCCGACGGCCGTCAGCACGGCCCAGCCGAGACGCCTGACGATGGAGGTGCGCCCGCCCGTCTCCACCTGGTCCTCCACCGCCGGGGTCGTGGCGAGACCTCGCCAGAGCAGCAGCGCGGCGGGGACGACGAGCATCGGCACCCCCAGGAAGACCCAGCGCCAGCCGAGTTGCTCGACCACGACGCCCGCGACCGCCGGTCCGACCATGGATGGCACGACCCAGCCCGCGGCGAAGATCGAGAACACCTTGGGATGCATGGCCGCCGGGTAGACCCGTGAGACCAGTACGTACAACGCGACCTGGAAGATCCCGCCGCCGAAGCCCTGCACGAACCGGCCCAGGATGAACACGTCCATGGTGGGCGCGACCCCCGCGACCACCAGTCCCGCGGCGAAGGCCACGACGCCCGTCCAGAGGGGGGCGACCGGTCCGCGCCGGTCCGCCCAGCGCCCGCCCAGCACGGTCGCGACCATCCCGGCGGCCAGCGCCCCGCTGAAGGCCAGGGCGTACAGCGCGAGCCCGTCGAGCGCGCGTCCCACGACCGGCATGGCGGTTGCCACCGCGAGCGCCTCGAAGGCGACCAGGACGATCAGCGCCACCATGCCGACCGTCAGCGCGCGATAGCGTTCAGCGAATATCCCCCCGGAAGGGGCGGCAACCGTCGTAGTAGTCATGAAACGGACGGTATGGGAGCGCCCCAGCGCCGGGCATCGGCCTCGGGGGTCAGCCCTTGGTCGTAGGACCCTCCCCCTCCCAGCACACCCCGGGGTGACGTCCGGAACCGCGAACTCAGAAATATGCACGACCGGTCGGTCATATTGTTTGCTAAGGTGGGCAAGTGATCGACGGACGACTCCAGCGTGGCGAACGAACCCGTAAGGCGGTGCTCGACGCCGCCGTCGGGCTGGCCTCGGTCGAGGGACTCGAGGGCCTGTCGCTCGCCCGTCTCGCCCAGACGCTCGGCGTCAGCAAGTCCGGGCTTTTCGCGCACTGGCCGGACAAACAAGCGCTCCAGCTCGCGATCGTGGAGCACGCCCAGCAGCAGTGGATCGAGCAGATCGTCGAGCCCGCCCTGCGTGCCCCGGCAGGGGTGCGCAGGCTGCTGGCCCTGCACGAGCTCCGCCTGGCCTTCTACGCCTCGGGGCAGCTGCCGGGCGGCTGCTTCTTCCGCGCCGTCGACAACGAGTTCGACGACCGCCCCGGCCCGGTCCACGACGCCATCGCCACCGCGATCGACAGCTGGATGAGCCTGCTGGCCAGGCTTGTCGGCAAAGCCGTCGAGCTCGGCCAGCTACGGCCCGGCACCGACCCTCACCAGCTCGCCTTCGAGATCGAGGCGCTCGGCGCGGTCGTGATCGTCCACACCCATCTGCTGCAGCACGAGCAGAGTCACGAGTACGCCCGCCGTGCCGTGCTCGACCGGCTCCGTGCTCTGGCGACCGATCCCAGCATCCTCCCGGAGGCCTGACATGACGACCGCCCTGCGACCCGGACACGTTCATCCCGTCCAGATCCATTTCGAGGACCTCGACGCCATGGGCGTGGTGCACAACGCCCGTTACGTCCTGCTGCTCGAACGGGCGCTCGCGGGCTACTGGGCCGAGCGGGGCTGGGCCTTCGACCCCACCCAGCCGCACTTCGCGGAGATCTTCTTCGTGGTGCGCGAGTTCTCCGTCACCTACCACGCGCCGATCAACACCGTGGGCGCGGCGGCGGTGCACTTCTGGGTGGAGCACGTCGGCACGACCAGCGTGGTGTACGGCTTCCGCGTGCTGTCGGCCGACCACGGCGTCGTGCACGCCGAGGGCCGCCGCGTCCAGGTCAAACTCGACCTCGCCACGCTCCGGCCGAGCCCGATCAGCCCGGCCCTGCGCGAGTCGCTTCACCCGCTGCTCCTGACACCGGATCCCCGGGATTAGCCCCCCTCGGGAACGGCCGGGGGTTTCGATGACACGCGGACGTCCCACCGCCCACCCCACGGTCATCACCTGGCGCACGTTCTCTCCTCGCCGCCCCCAGGGGCAGGCATCGATCGAAGACGAGCTCCAGACGATCGCTATGTCATGCGCAGAGCATCACGTGCGCCTCTCGTCCGCTCGGCCAAGCGCACCGACCAGTGATCAAGCGCCGCACGGACGACCACCCGGTCCTTTTCCTGCTCAATCGCCGACAACTGCCCATATGGCAGCTTCTGGTGGTCAGGAGCCCAGGGATTCCGCTCGAGCCATTTATCGTGCACTTTCGAAGCGGCATCTTCCATGAATTTTTCGCTTTTCAAATCCACTCCCCTCTTCATAGCGTCATCCACTATGTCGAGCGCCACCCGTGCGGACGCCCCGTTCTCCGCCTGAAGGGAGGGCGGTAGCTCGTGGTACTCCGCCCTGGAGATGTCGATCTCGTCGCCATGCTTTTTCCGCCATGCCGCGTCTACTTCTTTGGTAATCGATTTGGGCCGCGTCGCATTGGGCCCCTTCTTCAGCCGGAAGTCCTCAATCCATTTTCTGTGCAGAACGACAGCAACGTCATTCTCTCTCTTTTTCTGATAAATTGCAGAGAGGCGCTTGAAGACGTTTCCGATGTGTTCCATGACCTTGCGGAGCATGGCGAACAACCGCCCGGCCATGCTCCGCAGGCGGGGCAGGAGCTCGGGAGCGGTGACCACGACGGCCCCCGCGACGACGGCGATCTCGGCGAGATGGTCGCCGAACCATCCGACGACCTCCTTCGCGACCCGCAGGAGGCTGGAGGTGACGGTGACGCGGTTGCCGAGGTCGGCCGCCTGGGGCAGGATGCCCTCGCGGCCGACCGTGTAGGCATGCACCGCGTCGGCGGCCTGTCCCTGGTTGACGTCGGCGAGCCGGTGCACCCGCCCGCCGTCGGAGACGAGCCGATCCTGGTAGGCGCCGGCGCCGTCCAACTCGGCGCTGTGCCGATCGAGGCCGTCGGTGGCCGGCAGCGGGGGAAGCCCCAGGAGTGACCAGCCCGCGGCGACGTCCGGGGCGTCCGTCATGGCGCTCATATCTGAGCCCAGCCTTCACCCAGCCACACAGCGTTCGCCGTGTTGACCTGCTCGGTGGCCACGTTCCTTTCGGCCATGACGACCTGGCCGTCACCGGTGCGGCGCAGGTGCTCGCCGAGCTGCCGGCATTCGCCCAGCAGTGCGTCCCTGAGTTCGAGGTAGGGGCCGGAGAACTCCGTATACGGCAGCGGAGCCTCATCTCCCCGCTGACCTCGCAGGCCTTCGACGAACTGCACGTACTCATCCGCCAACGTCTGAAAACCTCGTCCGGCGGCGTACCTGCCATCGGCGTCGATCGTTATCTCTTCGGACGTCATCTCGTCTACCTGTCTTCCAGTCGTCGCAGCGTCTCGTCGAGCGTCGCGGTCAGCCGATCGAAATCGTGGACGACGTGGATCTCCATCTCATCCAGCCTCCGCATCAGGACCTCCGGACCCAGATCCGCCGGGGCCACCGCTTCCTCCGGGCGCTCGCCGATCCGGCCGATCCGGTCCTGTTGCGCCGCCCGCACGGCGGAGACGACCTCCTCGGCCAGCTCCTCCAGGCACAGCCGCAGGGAGCGCGGGTTCAGGCGCAGCCTCTCCAGCAGCCCGTCGGCACCGACCTCGGCGCTCACCAGTCCGCCGGCGGCCTCGCCCGTTCCGCGGGCATCACTTTCATCAGAAACGGCCATGCCGTACCCCCGAACCGCTTTGTCACAAGACGACGCCGATCCACCCGGTTAACGGTCGATCCGTCCGGAGGGTATCGGCCCCACCCCCTCACTGTCGATCATGGATCACATGCTGGAGCGGTCTTCGCGGAACGGTCATATCCGACGCTCCAGGCCTGGGCGCTCTGGCAAGGACGGGCCTCCGTGCCATCCTCGCCAGAGCGAGCTCAGGTGGCCGTGCGTTCCAGCTCCCGTTCGGCCCACCGGCCGATGTCACGGCGCTCGATGGCCGCGGCCATCAGGCCGGGGAAGGCGTCGGGGGTGCAGGCGAAGGCGGGGACGCCGAGTGCGGCGAGGGCCGCGGCGTTGTCGTGGTCGTAGAAGGGCGCGCCCTCGTCGGAGAGCGCGAGCAGCACGATCACCTGAACTCCGGCCGAGGTCATCTGGGCGACCCTGCGGAGCATCTCCTCCCTGACGCCTCCCTCGTAGAGGTCGCTGATCAGGATGAAAATCGAATCGGTCGGCCGGGTGATGAGCCCCTGGCTGTAGGCGATGGCCCGGTTGATGTCGGTGCCACCGCCGAGCTGCGTGCCGAACAGCAGCTCGACCGGGTCGTGAAGCTGGTCGGTCAGGTCGACGACCGAGGTGTCGAAGACCACCAGCGAGGTTTTGAGCGAGCGCATCGAGGCGAGGACCGCGCCGAAGACGCTCGAGTAGACGACGGAGGCGGCCATCGACCCGCTCTGGTCGATGCAGAGCACGACCTCGCGCTGGACCGCTCGCCGGCGCCTGCCGTACCCGACGAGCCTGGAGGGTATGACGGTGTTCCGCTCCGGCAGGTAGTTCTTCAGGTTGGCCCGGATCGTGCGGTCCCAGTCGATGTCGGCGACCCGCTTCGGCCGGTTGGTCCGCGCGGAGCGGTCGAGCGCGCCGGTCACGGCCGCCTTCGTCTTCTGCACGAGCCGCCGCTCGAGCTCGGAGACCACCTTTCCGACCAGGACGCGGGCCGACTCGCGCGCCTTTTCCGGCATCACCCGGTTGAGGGAGAGGAGCGTGCCGACCAGATGGACGTCCGGCTCGACCGCCTCCAGCATCTCCGGCTCCAGGAGCAGCCGGGTGAGGTTCAGTCGCTCGACCGCGTCCTTCTGCATGACCTGGACGACGGTCGAGGGAAAGTAGGAGCGGATGTCGCCCAGCCAGCGCGCCACCCGGGGCGCGGAGGCGCCGAGCCCCGCACTCCGCTCACCGCCACCCGCACCACCCGCACCGCCACCCGCACCGTCCGCGCCGCCCCTGTTGTAGAGCGCGGCCAGGGCACCGTCCATCTGCGCGTCACCGCCGCCGAGCGCGCACCCGGTGCCGTCCGCGTCTCCGCCGAGCACCAGCCGCCAGCGGCGCAGCCTCTCGTCCGTCACGCCTTCTCCGCCCTTCCCAAAATCGCCAGCACGGTGCGTACGGCCGCCGCCGCGCGCTCCTCGTCCACGTCCTCGGCGGTGGCGTGCCCCTGTCCCGCTTCGAGCGATCGGACCCGTGAGCCGATCGAGCGCCGCTCGGGCGCGGCGAAGGCGCCGAACGTACGGCGGAGCAGGGGCAGCACGTCGACGAACGTCTCCGGGGCGAGCCCGGTGAGCCACTCGTCGACCAGCGCGAGCAGCCGGGCGTCGTGGACCAGCAGCAGGCCACCTCCGGACAGGAACCCCTCGATCCAGGCCGCGGCGCGGGCCGGAGGATGACCCGCCGACATGGCCTTCGACATCAGCGCGCCCACCTGCCCGGCGTCGAGGTGCCCTGCGTCGAGCAGGATCCGGGTGAACCGCCCCTCGATCACCCCGTGCAGGTCGGCGCGCCCGGAGACACCGCGCAGCGCGGCCAGCCACCGCCCCCTGGGCGTCTCCTCCTCCGGGGTCGCGGAGGTGTCCTGGAGCAGGGCGACGGCGGCGTGCACCGCGTCGACGTGCCCGAGCAGGTCACGGGCGGCGTCGTCGTCGAGCCCGGTCACCGCGCCGCCGAGCCCGACGCAGATCCTGGTGAGCAGGGCGTCGACGATGGCCGCCAGCCCGGTCGCGGGGGTTCCGCGCACGTCGCCGTAGCGCTGGGCGCGCACCATGGCGGGGAGCGCGGCCATCAGGTGTGTGACGTCGCCGTCCAGGGCGGCCCGCGCCGACAGCGCGTCGATCACGTACGGCAGCGCGTCCGGCAGGTCAGCGAGCAGGCACCGCTCGACCAGCCCCGTGAGGGTCGCCAGCGAGACTCCGGTGGCAGCCGCTCCGCCGGGGCCGCCCCCGGCACCGGGTCCGCCCGATCCCCGGCCTCGCCTTCCCGCACCCGGTCCTCCGGATCCCGGTCCTCCCGGGGCCCCTGCGCCTTCCGGGGTGGCCCGGGCGGGTGCCGTCCCTCCGTCGGCCAGGTCGCGGACCCGTGCGGTCGCCGCGGCGGCGACGGTGGTGCCCCAGGCGCTCGCCTCGATCAGGTCGATGTCGAACTCGGGCCGCCAGGCGAGCGTCCACGACTCGCGGAAGGTGCCCTTGCCCCTGCTCTCCCGGAGGGTTCCCCAGTCGACACCGAGCAGGCGCAGCCGGTGCAGCAGCCTGCTGCGCTCCAGGTCGAGGGGCTTGCGCAGGTCGAGGTCGTGCTCCTGCTCCAGCGCCTGCGGCCTGAGCTTCAGTCTCCGCTGCTCCTCGCGGAGATGGCGCTGGAGGGGAACCATCGGGGTCGAGTCGGGGACGTGGCCGAGCCGTTCCCCCACGACCATGCGCCGCTGGATCAGCTCGACCGGCAGGTCGTCGCCCTCGCACAGCACCGCCCTGACCGCCTCCGTGGCCTCGGCCAGCCCGGCCAGGGGTCTGCCCCTGAGCACGGCCAGGCTCTGCGCGAGCCGTACCGCCTCGATGACGTGCGCGGAGGAGACAGGGAGGTCCTCTTCGCGCAGCACGCCCGCCGCCGAGGTCAGCCAGCGTTCCACCGGGCGGTCGGGGGCGGCGAACAGGTGGTGGTACCAGCCGGGTGACGTCACCCCCGCGCCGTATCCGCTCCAGGCGGCCAGTCGCCCGTAGGTCCACGGCACCCACGTCATCTCGGCCTTGACCTTCGGCAGTCCGCGCAGCAGCGCGTCGTCCGCCTTCGCCGTGGGCAGGCCCGCTCCCCACGCCGCGTCCTGCGGCCCGGTCAGCGCGGGCACGTGCCAGGCACCGCAGACGACGGCGATCCGCCCGAATCCGTCCCTGACCGCCTTGCGGATCGTGCGCCGCATGAAGGCCTCGCGCCTGGCCTCCTGCTCATCGGGGAGGTGTCCCTCGCGGACCGCGGCCATCGCCTCGGCGATCACCTGGAACGGCGTGTCCCCCCTGTGCTCGACCACGTCTTCCCACCAGCGTTCCGGGTCGTCGTATCCGGCGGCGCCCGCAAGGGCGGCGATCGGATCGACCCGCACGGCCGGCATTCCCCCATCCGGTCCCCCGTCGGGCCCCTCACCCGAACCTCCGCCCGGTCCCTCGTTCGGCCCCTCGTTCGGCCCCTCGTTCGGCCCCTCGTTCGGCCCCTCGTTCGGCATGGAGGCGAGGCTGTGCACCGCGGGAAGGTCACAGAAGCGGACCTGGACCCCCGCCTCCACGGCGTGACGGATCGCCTGCCACTCGGGGGAGAACACCGCGAACGGCCAGAACGCGGCCCTGGACGGCTCGCCGGGAACGTGGGCCAGCAGCGCGATCGGGGGTTCGAGCCCGGGGTCCTTGGCCAGCTCGACCAGCCCGTCGGCCTCCGGCGGTCCCTCGATGAGCACGATGTCCGGCCTGAGGCGCTCCAGCTCGTCTTTCAGAGAACGCGCGGAGCCCGGCCCGTGGTGCCGGACCCCCAGCACGGAGACGGTCATGGGCGGCCTCCGGACGCCGGAACACCCGCCGGTCCGGTCCCCGTCACGACACGGCCGCCCGGCACGTCACCCCTCGTCACCACGGGACCGTCCGCCTTCTCGCCCCTTGTCCGGGCGTGCCCGCGCACCGCCTCAGCCCGCGTCACGGCAGGCCCGGTAGAAGTCGCGCCAGTCCTGGCGCTCGCGGACGACGGTCTCGAGGTACTCGCGCCAGACCACGCGGTCGGAGACCGGGTCCTGGACCACGGCGCCGACGATTCCCGCGGCGACGTCGGCGGGGCGCAGCACCCCGTCGCCGAAGTGGGCGGCGAGGGCGATGCCATTGGTGAGAACCGAGATGGCCTCGGCGGTGCTGAGGGTGCCGCTGGGCGACTTGACCTTGGTGCGGCCGTCCTCGGTGACGCCGGTGCGCAGCTCGCGGAAAACCGTGACGACGCGGCGGATCTCCTCAAGACCGGTCATGGCGGGGGGCAGCTCCAGCGAGCGGCCGAGCTGACCGACACGGCGGGAGACGATGTCCACCTCCTCCTCCGCGGTCGCGGGGACCGGCAGCACAACGGTGTTGAACCTGCGGCGCAGCGCGCTGGACAACTCGTTGACGCCCCGGTCGCGGTCGTTTGCGGTCGCGATGACGTTGAAGCCCCGCGAGGCCTGGACCTCCTGGTTGAGCTCGGGGATCGGCAGCGTCTTCTCCGACAGCACGGTGATCAGCGCGTCCTGCACGTCGGAGGGCATGCGGGTCAGCTCCTCGATCCTGGCGACGCGCCCCTCGGCCATCGCCCGCATCACCGGGCTGGGGGTCAGCGCCTCCCTGGACGGGCCCTCGGCGAGCAGCCTGGCGTAGTTCCAGCCGTAACGGACGGCCTCCTCCGCGGTGCCCGCCGTACCCTGCACGAGCAGGGTCGAGTCACCGCTGATCGCGGCGGCCAGGTGCTCCGACAGCCAGGTCTTCGCGGTGCCGGGCACGCCGAGCAGCAGCAGCGCACGGTCGGTCGCGAGAGTCGCGACGGCCACCTCGACGATGCGCCTCGGGCCGATGTACTTGGGGGTGATCCGATCGCCGTCACCCAGGACGTAGGTGGTCACCGCCCAGGGGGACAGCTTCCAGCCCGGCGGGCGGATCCGGTCGTCGTCCTTGGCCAGGATCGCCAGCTCCTCGGCGTACTGGTCTTCGGCGTGGGCCCGCAGAACCGTTGTCACTGCAGCTCCTTCAACATGTCGTCACGGAAACGCAGGAGGGCGGCGACCTCC
Organism: Streptosporangium sp. NPDC051023; assembly: GCF_040689595.1. NCBI lineage: Bacteria > Bacillati > Actinomycetota > Actinomycetes > Streptosporangiales > Streptosporangiaceae > Streptosporangium > Streptosporangium sp. NPDC051023. Next base: position 35,498 of record NZ_JBFBCE010000024.1, read on the forward strand.
TGGATGGGCGGTTCGAGCGAGAGGCGTTCGGCCATGCCGTACAGCGCGGGGTCGACGCGCTCGCCCGCGAGCCTGGTCAGCTCCCCGAGGTTCCACGGCTGGGTGCCGGAGACCTGGAGGATCTTCTCCAGCACCGCCTCCGCCAGTGCGGGCCCCCAGGGGGCGGCGGCGCCGCCGAGAACCATGATCAGCTGACCGTCGAGGCCGTGCCTGCGGACGAAGTCGGCCGCGACGCTCTCCTGCTCCGCCCTGGGCAGGGCGGCCAGCAGGTCGGCGAGCGGATCCCAGGCGAACAGCGCGCGCGCCCAGTCGGGGTCGCCCTGGAGCACGGTGGCACGGACCCATCCGGCCACGACCTCGCGCCCCCAGTCGACGATCTTCATCCGGATCAGCTCGCGCGGCGGGTGGCCGAGCAGGCCCGCCCAGGTCTCGAGCGGGGCGCGGGAAACGACCTGCTGGAGCCACCAGCTCCGCTCGCCGGTGCCCCTGGGCGGCTTGGCCCTGATGCCGTCGCGCTCCATGGCGGCGTCGCACACGGAGGGCGGGACGACCTGGATCCTCCCGTCCTCGACGGTGAGGCAGCGGGAGGCCCGTTCCGCCATCCGCTGCCCGAGGCGGGAGCCGGGAAGCCGGGTGAGCAGGTCGGCGGCCTGCCTGCGGACCTCGCGGCGGCGATCGTCGAGCGCGCGCTCCAGGAACGGCTCGTCGCCGGGCGAGAGCCGGTCCGCCAGGACCTCGAGGAAGACCGCCCGGTCTTCGGGGGTCTCCTTCTCCCAGGTCGCCTCGAGCAGGTGCCTGGCCGCCGCGGGGTCCGCCGCCCGCAGCGCGCCGAGATGCGCCCTGCGGTCTCCCGGGGTTCCCAGCTCCCAGGCCTGCGCCGCGGCTCCTACCGGGGTGACCTCCTCGAGCAGGAAGCCCCAGGAGGGGTTGAGCCCGGCCAGCCAGCGGCCCCTGCCGCCCGCGAGAACGCCCAGGTGCGGGCGGATCGACCGGTCCCCGATCGCGCGGTCAAGCAGCTCGGGCAGCAAGTGCGGCGAGATCCGGTGGCCGCGCGCCGCCGCGGTCTCCAACCATTCGGTGAGCAGCCTCGGCCGCTCGCCGCCCAGGATCCGGGCGAGCCGGTCGCAGGCCGCCCGCGAGACCTCCGGCTGCTCCTCCTCCGGGGCGGCGTCGAGCGGCCTGCCCGCGCGCAACCGTAGGCCCGCGCGTGCCCTGACGGTCAGCAGGGCGGCGCGTTCGAGCAGCTCGGCCTCGGCCGTGGAGGCCACCAGGCCTGCCGGGGCCGCCGGGATCACGGGTCCCGTGGAGAGGGGGCGACGCTCCGTGCCGACGAGCGCGGTCGAGACCAGGTCCTCCCAGCCGGACGAGACGCCCAGCAGGGCGGTCGCCGGAGTGTTCGGCGAGACGTTCACAGCACGATCACCCTGCCCTTGTCGTCCCATGTCGTCAGGGGCCGCAGCCCCTCGGGGGTCCATTCGGCGGCGACGGTCAGCGGGTGGCCGCCCGAGGCCGCGACGAGCCGCCACGGGACGCCCGCCGACGGGTGCAGCGGCAGGCCTCCCGCCGGGCCGGTGAGCAGCCAGGAGCCGTTCTTCGCCGGGGTCACCGCTTCGAGCACGACGGGCCACGAGTCGAGCCACGGGTCTCCGGCCAGGGCCTCGGCCACCTCTTCGAGGGCTTCCCGCGGGGCGCATCCCGGCGGCGGCCCCTCGGGAAGGGCTGGGGCGGCGGGGGCGGCGGGGGCGGCGGGGGCACCGTCGTGGCGGGTGGCGACCAGGGCGCGGAGCGGGGCGGAGCCGGGATAGAAGACCAGGTCGGCGTTGAGAGCCACGCCGGTGACGAGCGAGGCGTCGAGCGCCTGGCCGACGGGGGCATAGGAGAGCACGAGGGCCGCCCGTCCCGTGGTCCTGCCGCGGAGCCAGACCCGGCGGGTGATCAGCCTGTCCTGCTCGAAGTCGCGGCGCCCCAGCACGTCCCACACGTCGCGGACCGCTCGCCCCGCGAGCACCTCCTCCTTGCTGACCGGGAACCCGATCCGGTCGCGGACCGTCTGGACCAGGCCCGCGTCATGGCCCGCGCCGTACGGCTCCGCGGCGGCCATGCCACGGTGGGCGACCGCCAGCAGGTGCAGCAGGGCGTATTCGCGGAGAAGGCGGGCGGGCCAGTCCTCGCCGAACAGGATCGGGCCGAGGCGGGAGACCGTGCCCGCGACGCCGGGGGCCTGGGCGTCGACCAGGCGTTTGACGAGGCCGTCCCAATGGTCGGGGCTCCGCGTCCCGGCGACGCCCTGCCTGACCTGGTCGGCAAGCCAGCGCTCAAGCTCGGCCATCCCCGCGGTCACACGCTGCTCCCTGAGCTCGGCTCTGCGGGGGTCGGCGGTCTGGCCAGGGCCGCCTTCGCGGGCCGCAGTGGCGGCCTGGGCGGGTTTCGCGGCTTTGGCCCGGCGCTGGCTGAGCCATTCGGCCGCCCAATCGGCGGGTTCGTGCGCTGCTGGGACGCCGTCGGCCGACCACAGGAGCAGTAGGCCGAGGGCGTGTTTGCAGGGGAACTTCCTGCTGGGGCAGCTGCACCGGTAGGCGGGCTCCAACAGGTCGACGCACGCCCGGTAGGGCTTCGAGCCGCTGCCCGCGCACTCACCCCACACTGCCTCCGCGGTGGCGCCCGCGCCCGACCACTTGCCGGGCGAGGAGACCCCTTGGGCCGCTTTCCTCGAGGGGGCGTCAGGCGCGAGCGCGAGCACCTGATCCCGGTTCCACCGTTCGATCACGGACGGAACGCTAACCAACCCCGCCGACAAAAAAGCTCTCGTAAAACGGTCTGGTGCTGACCCGGCTATCGGTCTACTGTATTCAAAACTCAGTATTCACAACATGACATAGTACTGTTCGCCGAGGAGCGGCATGACGAAGAAAGTCCACGTCATCGCAGGGGTCACGCTCGTGGGCTTGCTCACGATGAGCGGGTGCGCCACCGGCGGTGTCCCCACCAAGGAGACGCCGAAAATCGCGCAGAGCACCGGCGGCGAGCTCTCCGGAGAGATCAAGATCTGGTCATGGGACGTCGCGGCGAAGGCGCTACAGCGCATGGCGCCCGAGTTCGAGAAGGCCAACCCGGGAGTCAAGGTCCAGGTGGTGGACATCGGCTACGACAACGCCTACGACAAGATCACGGTCGGGCTCAAGTCCGGCTCGGGACTGCCGGACGTGATCACCCTGGAGGACGCCAGGATCGCCGGGTACGCCGAGAACTTCCCCGGCGGCCTGGTGGACCTGAGCGCTGTCGCGGGCAAATACAAAGCGGACTTCGACCGGGCCAAATGGGCCGCGGCGACGTCGGGCAACGGCCTGTTCGCCCTCCCGTGGGACTCCGCCCCGGTAGCGCTGTTCTACCGCCGCGACTACTTCAAGCAGGCCGGGATCGATCCCGGGTCCATCATCACCTGGGACGACGCGATCAAGGCAGGCGAGAAGATCAAGCAGGCCACAGGGAAGCGGCTGTTCGTCTCCGACCTCACCAACCCCGACATGTTCACCACCCTGCTCCAGCAGCTCGGCCAGGGCTACTTCAAGGAGGGCAAGGTCGCGGTGAGCACCCCGGCCGCGGTCAGGGCCCTCACCCTGCTCAAGACCCTCAGGGACAAGGACCTGCCGCAGAACGAGAAGGGCTGGGACGGCATGGTCACCGCGACCAAGGAGGGCAAGGCGGCGACCCAGCCGACCGCCGCCTGGTGGACCGGGACGCTGACCGCGGAGATGCCCGAGCTTTCGGGAAGGTTCGGGGTCGTCCCGCTGCCCGCCTTCGACGCCAACGGGGTCCGCACCTCGGCAAACGGGGGCTCGGCGCTGGCGATCACCTCTCAGACGAGGAACCAGAACGCCGCGTGGGCGTTCGTCGAGTGGCTGCTCGCCCGCAAGGACAGCCAGGTCTCCATGATGAAGACGGAGGCGCTGTTCCCCGCCTACCTGCCCGCGCTGACCGATCCGCTGTTCGACCAGTCGCAGCCGTACTTCGGCGGGCAGCGGGTCAACCGCCTGTTCGCCGACGAGGTGCGTGACATCCCGCCGGTCGAGCTGACCGGGGACGACCCCCAGGCCCGGGAGGTGCTGAAGAAGACCGTCTCCGGCGTGCTGCTGGAGGGCGAGGACCCGAAGGCCGCGCTTGACGAGGCCGCGAAGCGGATCTCCTCCGCGACCAAGCGCCCCATCTTCCCGTGACGTCCCGCAACGACGCCCCGGGCGAGACGCTCCAGGACGACGCCTCTGACGGGAGTCTCCAGGACGACGCCTCGGGCGTGACCCCCCTCACGACGCCCCGGCCTGGACTCCTCACGACGTCTCAGGCCACCCCAGGGACCCCCGTTCCGCTCCGCCCTGCCGCCCTTGCGCTCTGGCGGAGCCGTACGATCCCGTGGTTCTTCGCGGGACCGGCGGCGGCGCTGTTCCTGGTCTTCTTCGCCTACCCGCTGGCCGCCTCGTTCGCGCAGAGCCTGCAGACGACGGACGGCGGGATCACCCGCTGGGCCGGGGCGGAGCAGTACACGCGCATGCTGGACGACCCGTCGTTCCTGCGGTCGCTCGTGAACGCCGGGCTGATCCTGCTCGTCCAGGTCCCCATCATGATCGGCCTGGCCCTGGTGCTGGCCTACGTGCTCAACCAGTCGTGGCTGCGCTTCCGGGCCACGCTGCGCACCGCCTACTTCCTGCCCGCGGTGACGACCCTGGTCGCCTACGCGGTGGTCTTCCGTGTGCTGCTCAGAACCGAGGGCGGCGCGGTCAACCAGGTCCTGGGCGCGCAGATCGACTGGCTCAACGACCCGTTCCCGGCCAGGATCGCGCTGATCGCGTCGGTCACCTGGCGGTGGACGGGCTACAACGCGATCATCCTGCTGGCCGGGCTGCAGGCCGTGGGACGCGAGCAGTACGAGGCGGCGGCGATCGACGGCGCGGGGCCGCTGACGACGTTCCTTCGCGTGATCCTGCCGCAGTTGCGCCCCGTGGTGCTGTTCTGCTCGATCACCTCGACGATCGGCACCCTGCAACTGTTCGACGAGCCGCTGGTGCTGACCGGCGGTGGCCCCTCGGACGCGACGCTCACCCCGATCCTCTACCTCTACCAGGTGGGGTTCCGCCAGTTCGACTTCGGCTACGCGGCGGCCATCGCCTGGGTCGTGGTCGCGCTCATCGGCGGCCTCTCCCATCTGCAGTTCCGCTACTTCGGAAGGGAGCGGTCGTGAAGCGGGCCCTGGTGTGGCTCCTGGCCGCCGCGGGCGCGGTGGTCAGCGTGGTCCCGTTCTACTGGATGGTCGTCGCGGCCACCCATGACGGCGGCGAGCTGTTCGCCGCTCCTCCTCCGTTCCTGCCCGGCGGCGAGCTGCTGGCCAACCTCGCCGGGCTTGAGGAGACGGTCCACTTCTCCAGGGTCATGGCGACCAGTGTCTGGACGGCGGTCGTCTACACCGCGCTCAGTGCGCTGGTCTCCGCGATGTGCGGGTACGGCCTGGCGAAGTACCGGTTCCGAGGGCGCGGGCTACTGCTCGGCGTGGTGCTGGCGACCATGATGATCCCCTTCCAGGTGCTGCTGGTCCCGCTGTTCCAGATGATGGCGAGCATCGGCTGGGTCGACACCTACCAGGCGATCATCGTGCCGTTCCTGGCCAACTCCTTCGGTGTCTTCCTGATGCGCCAGGCGTTCCTGGACTTCCCCGACGAACTGCTGGAGAGCGGCCGTCTCGACGGCGCGGGTGACTTGCGAATCTTCTACAGGATCGTCCTGCCCTGTGTGAGACCCCAGCTCGGCGCGCTGGTCATCTTCACCTTCATGGGCCAGTGGAACGCGTTCATCTGGCCGCTGCTGATGCTCAACTCGGAGGAACGGTTCACCGTCCCGGTCGCGCTGAACCACCTGATCGGCCTGTCCCACGTGGACCACGCGGGGCTGATGCTGGGTGCCTTCCTGGCGACCCTCCCGCTGATGCTGGTCTTCCTGCTGTTCCAGCGGCAGTTCGTCTCCGGTCTTCTCGGCGGCGCGCTCAAGGGATGATCCCTGAGGGGACGCGCGCTCCCTAGGATCTGCGTTATGACGACATCTGCCCGTCCCCCGCTCGCCGAGGCCCTGGACCTGCTCCCCCACCCCGAGGGGGGCTGGTACCGGGAGACCTGGAGGACCTCCGTCGATCTCACCCCGCCCGGGTACGGCGGCCCTCGGGCCACGGCGACCGGGATCTACTTCCTGCTGGAGCCGGGGCAGGAGTCGCGCCCGCACGTGGTCCGCTCGGACGAGGTGTGGCTCTGGCACAGGGGCGGCCCGCTGACCCTGATCCTCGGCGGCCACGAGGGCCAGCCGACCGGCACGGTGACCCTCGGCCCGCTGGTCGAGGCCGGTCAGGTCCCGCAGGCGCTGGTGCCCGCGGGCACCTGGCAGGCCGCCCGCCCCGCCGGAGACGAGAGCGTGCTCGTGAGCTGCGTCGTCTCCCCCGGCTTCGACTTCGCCGACTTCCGCATGATCTGAGCCCCGGGTGATCCGCGTCTCGCACGATCTGGGCGTCGCGGCGTGACGGCCCTCCCCGGCATGGGAAGAATGCGGTCACAACCATACGAGGAGGTCAACGGTGACCGATGAGATCGTCTCCGTAATCGGGGGGAAGCAGACGTCCGACGGCACGGTCGGCGACGCCTACGACTCGGTCAACCCGGCGCGCCTGGACGAGGTGGTCGCGCGGGTCAGGTTGGCGGACGCGGAGACGTTCTCGTCCGCCTGCCGTACGGCCGCCGCCGCGCAGGCCGAGTGGGCGTGTGTCCCCGCCCCGGTCAGGGGCAGGGTGATCGCCTCGATCGGACGACTGGTCGAGGCCAACGCCGAGGCGCTGGCCCACCTCGTCACCAGGGAGATCGGCAAGCCGTACGCCGAGGCGCTGGGCGAGGTCCGGGAGATCGTCGACACATGCGACTTCTTCCTCGGCGAGGGGCGGCGGCTCTACGGACAGACGGTCCCGTCCGAGATGCCGGACAAGAACCTGTTCACCTTCAGGGTCCCGGTCGGGGTCGCCGCGGTGATCACGGCGGGCAACTTCCCCGTCGCGGTGCCTTCGTGGTACCTGGTCCCGGCGCTGCTCGCGGGCAACGCGGTCGTGTGGAAGCCCGCCGAGTACGCCGCGGCCTCCGCGCACGCGCTCTACCGGCTGTTCGCGGTGGCCGGGCTGCCGGACGGCGTGCTGAACCTGGTCCTTGCCGACGGGCCGACAGCCTATCGAGGGCTGGAGGCGGCGCTCGGCGAGGGCACGGTGCACAAGGTGGGGTTCACCGGGTCGACCGAGGTCGGCCGGAGGATTGGCGAGCTGTGCGGGCGGCACCTGCAGTCGCCCTGCCTGGAGCTCGGCGGCAAGAACCCGATGGTGGTCATGCCGGACGCCGACCTGGACCTGGCGGTCGAGGGCGCCCTGTTCGCCGGGTTCGGCACGGCCGGGCAGCGCTGCACCTCGCTCGGCACGGTGATCGTGCACGAGAGCGTCCACGACGAGTTCCTCGGCCGCTACACGCGGGCCGTCGCGGAGGCGGCGATCGGCGACCCGGCGGGCGACGTGCTGTGCGGGCCGCTGCTCGACCGTAAGTTCGCCTCCCGCTACGAGGAGTACCTCGGCTGGATCCAGCCGCACCACACGGTCGTCTCGGGGCCGACGGGCAGGATCACCGGGGAGAACCCCAGGGGGGACTTCACCGGGGAGGGCGGCCTCTACTACCACCCGGTGGTTGTGGACGGCGTGCGCGCCGACGACCGACTGTTCCTCGAGGAGACGTTCGGCCCGATCGTGGGTGTGACGGGATTCGCGACCCTGGACGAGGCGGTCGGACTCGCCAACCGGCCCGGCTACGGGCTGTCGTCCTCCATCTACACCACCGACCCGAAGGCCGCGTTCCGGTTCCGCGCGGGCATTGGGGCGGGCATGGTCAGCGTCAACAACTCGACCTCGGGTGCGGAGGCCCACCTGCCTTTCGGCGGGAACGGCAAGTCGGGCAACGGCAGCCGCCAGTCCGGGGTGTGGGTGCTCGACCAGTTCACCCGCTGGCAGGCACTGAACTGGGACTACTCGGGCAGGCTGCAGAAGGCCCAGATGGACGTCGCCGAGATCGTCCCCGATCTGGACTTCAGGCTCTGACTTTGCCGTGCCTGGAGGTTCTCCCCATCATGATCGCGGGATGCCTCCTGGTGAGGACGGGCGGATGCCCCGGCAGCCGGTGCGCCCCCGTGGAGCGGACCGGTCGGCGTCGGCTTCCCGCGCAGGCGCCCTGCCGCACGGAAGCCGGGCGCGGCTCCCGTCCCCCCGTACGACGGCCCGCGGGCCGTACCGGAGACTCCCGGTACGGCCCGCGCGAGACCGTCAACCCGCCTGGAGGGCCGTCAGCCCTGCCGGGACACGTGAGGGGCCGCGTGCTGCGGCGCGGTCCCTCACGGACTCCGGCCGCGCCGCCCGCTAGTGGTGCGTCACGACGCGCTCGGCGACCTCGAAGCCGGTGACGAGCAGGAACACGATCCCGAGCAGGGCGCAGAGCAGGACGGGCTGCCGGTTGAGGCCCGACATCACCCTGCCTCGGACTCTGCCGGCCCAGCGCGCGGACATCGAACCGTCCGTCCCGATCCGTTCCCGCACCGCCGCCCGCTCCGCGGTGCCCTGAGCGCCCGCTCCCGCCCCGGCCCCCACGACCGGTTCCGCGACATGCCCGGCGACCGAGCCCGCGCCGGGCCCTACCACGGACCCTGCCACGGCCCCTGCGACAGAGGCGGGCGTGGGCAGGCCGGACGCGGCGCCCGGCCTCGAACGGCTTCCCGGCGGGAACGCCGTCACGCGGCTGTGCCCGCAGCTCGGACAGCTCACCCCCGACCAGGGCGGCTGAACCAGCGCGCCCGCCCGCAGCCAGACCACGACGTCGTGTCCGTGCCCGTCGGTCAGATGACGGACGAGGTACTCCTCCTGCCAGACGTGCCAGCAACGCAGGCACTCCATCGGCCAGGTCTCACTAGTGCTGAACTCCTCGGTCACGAGGACCACCCCCACGGTGACACCGGTACCGGGACACCGATACCGGACCCGAGTGTGAGCGCGCTTCCCCGTCACAGCAAGTGTCTGAACCATGCGAAATGTGTAACGACCATATTTTGAGACGATTTCTCTTAAAATATGAGATGAATGCTACGGTTGGTCCAGCCGACCGAAGGAGCGATCAGCCATGACGTCCAAGGACGCCGTCTACACCCACGGTCATCACGAGTCCGTGCTGCGGTCCCACCGCTGGCGCACGGTGGAGAACTCGGCGGCCTACCTCCTGCCGCACCTGCGGCCCGGAATGTCGCTGTTGGACGTGGGATGCGGCCCCGGCACCATCACCGCGGAGCTGGCCGCCCTGGTCTCGCCGGGAGTGGTCACCGCCGTCGAGGTCACCGCGGAGGCGCTCGCGCTGGCCAGGGCGGAGGCGGAGCGGCGGGGAGTGCCCAACGTCGAGTTCGCCGTCGCCGACGTGCACACCCTCGACTTCCCCGACGACACCTTCGACGTCGTCCACGCCCACCAGGTGCTGCAACACGTCGGCGACCCCGTCCAGGCCCTGAGGGAGATGCGCAGGGTCTGCAAGCCCGGCGGGATCGTGGCGGTCCGCGACAGCGACTACGCCGCGTTCACCTGGTTCCCCCACCTGCCGGAGCTCCAGGAGTGGATGGCTCTCTACCAGCGGGTCGCCAGAGGCAACGGCGGTGAGCCCGACGCGGGAAGGCAGCTGCTGTCATGGGCCCACAAGGCCGGTTTCACCGACGTCACCGTCTCCGCCTCGGCCTGGTGTTTCGCGACGCCCGAGGACCGGGACTGGTGGGGCGGCATGTGGGCCGAGCGGATCCTCAAGTCCGACATGGCCCGCCAGGCGATCGCCTTGGGGGCCACGACGGAGGAGGACCTGCGTCGGATGTCCGGCGGCTGGCTGACCTGGGCCGCAGAGCGGGACGGCTGGCTGTCCGTCCTGCACGGCGAGCTGCTCTGCCGCCCCTGACGCCCCGCCGTACGGCCGCCGCGGAGAGGAACGCCGAAGGGGCGCCCCGCACAACACGGGACGCCCCCGAAGGGTCGCCGGGACCGCGGTCAGGACTGCTGAGTGATCTTGACGTCGTCGATTCCCGCCTCGACCAGGGAGGCGGTCGAGGCGTCCGCGGCCTCGAAGACGATCCGGACCGTCTGTCCCGCAAAGGCGGAGACGTCGACGCTCGCGGTGGCCCAGGCACCGTCACGGTTGGCGGCGGCGCCGAGCTGCTGGAACACCTGGGTCGTGGTCGAGCCGACCACCTTGGCGCGCAGGAAGTCGGTGCTTGAGGCGTTGGAGCCGTGGGCGAGGTACCAGGAGAAGCCCAGCCTCAGGGTGCCGGTCGCGGGCAGGGTGACGGGCGGCGACTGGATGCTCGTCGTACCGCCGTCGACGTCGTAGTCACCGGCGGAGGAGCCCGCCAGGCGCCCGGTGACCAGGTCGTTGGTGCCGCTGACCGTGGTGCCGAGCTGCTTGGTCCCGCTGGAGCTCGTGGTCTCCGGGTCTCCGCGCTCCCATTGGCCGAGGGTCGCGGTGTCCGTGCCCGCGGGGTTGGCGGTCCAGCCGGTCCCCGTCTCGAAGGTGTCCGAGTAGACGGTGACCGGCGGGTTGCCGGTGCCGCCGCAGTACTGGGACTCCTTGCCGATGATCCGGTAGACGCAGTCGGCGTACTCCAGGAAGCGAAGCACCGCCTCCCGGTTGCGGGTCGTCTGCGGGACGATCTGCTCGTCGGGCGGATAGAACCCCGGGGAGGAGCTGGTCGGGTACATCTCGAAGGTGTAGCTGAAGATCTTGTAGGCGCCCCACATCCAGTCGTCGATCGACCCGTCCGTGATGTAGAGGTCGCTGGACTGCTCGGGGGTGTAGCTGTTGGTCGAGGCCATGTTCCTGCCGAGCGCGGCGAAGGCGTCGTGGTCGTCCTGGGTCAGACCGGGGGCGGTGTCGTCGTTGGTGAAGCCGTACGGCCACAGGACCAGCTCGCTGTAGGTGTGCCAGTCGATGTTCGCCTTGATCTGCTGCACACCGCCGACCACCCTGCCGCGCACCCAGTTGGCGACCGCCCTGACCTCGGGTGCCGACTCCCCCGCCGAGCCGCGGTAGGTGTCGCTGGAGGCGGAGCCGGACGAGCCACCGCAGCAGCCCCACTGGTAGGCCCAGTTGCGGTTCAGGTCGGTGCCCACATAGGAGGATCCGGAGTTGGGCTGGCGGTTCTTGCGCCATGACCGGTAGGAGCCGCCCGCGATGTCGTACTCACCGCCGTCGGGGTTGAGGTCCGGCATGATCCAGATCTCGCGCGAGTTCACCAGGGAGGTGATCCTGCTGTCCGTGCCGTAGTTGTCGGTGAGCAGGTGGAGAATGTACAGCGCCATCTCGACGGTCAGGTGCTCCCTGGCGTGCTGGTGGTGGGTGAACAGCACCTCGGGCTCGTTCTCGTCCGTGCCGACGTTGTCGCTGATCTTTACGGCGATCAGGTCACGGCCCTCGTAGGAGGTGCCGTAGCTGCTCTTGCTGGCGATCGCGGGATGGGCGGCGACGATCTGGTTGATCTCGGCGGTCATCTCGGCGTAGTTGTGATAGCCGGAGTCCGCGGGCGGGAAGTCGAAGGGCCGTGCCTCGCGGGATAAGGACCTGGGGATCTTCGTGACCGTGTAGCCCAGCTTCCTGATCGACGCGACCTCGCTCTCACTTGCGGTGACCACGACCGAGGTCGCGTCGACCTGGTCGATCGCGGCTCCGGTGGCCGCGACGGCGCTGCGCTGCTGTGAGCTGCTCGGGCCCTGGACTCTGTACTGGCTGTTCGGCGGTGGTTCGACGGACGCGCCCGCAGCGGTGATGCCGAGACTCAACAGCGCCAGGACCGCGAGTACCACGATCAGACGGCGTCTCACCTGTGTCCTCCTCAGGCGCGCTCTCGGGGGGTTGTCACGCACCTGCACTGAGAGTCAGGCAAAGATGTCGATCCGCAAAGACCCAAATTTTCGGGTGTGTACGAATGCGGGCAAAACCCAAGAGCCCAACCTCGGGGTCAGAAGTCGACCTCGAACCAGACCGTCCTGCGCCCGCTCCGGGCGCCGTCCCTGATCCCCCACCGGCTCGCGAGGAGGTCGACCAGGAACATCCCTCTGCCGTTCTCCGCCTGCGGGTCGTTGCGCACGTGCGGCGTGGACGCCCCGGAACCGGCGTCCGACACCTCGACCAGCACGGTGCCGGAGCCGAGCGCCACGGTCATCGCGACCTTCCCTCCCTCGCCGGAGGCGGAGTGGACCACCGAGTTCGTCACCACCTCGCTGACCAGGAGGACGACGTCCTCCGAGGCCGGATGGCCCTCGCCGAGGAAACCCCTGACCCTGTGCCTCGCCACCGAGACCGACTCCGGCACTCCCCGCAGGGTCACCGTGGATCGAGGTGGAAGGATCCGTTGCACGATCGCCATGGTTGGCCCCGCTCCCCGACACGCACATTTCTATGCGCATCGCGCTCTGAGATGGCACACTCACTCACGGTGAACTGTTCTATCAGGGACTTCAATAGCTCATATTGAGATTCCTCAGTTTCGTTGCCATTGGGACGGAGGTATGCGCATGGCTCCCCGGCGTAGTCCAACGGCGCGGCATCGCCGTCTGATGGCGGAGCTGAGCCGCCTGAGAGAGAACAGCGGACTGACGCGGGTGGAGGTGGCTGAACGGATCGGCTCCACCGACACCACACTCTGGAGATACGAGACGGGTCTGACCCGTCCGAGACCCTCAGACGTGTCGGTCCTCACCGATGTGTACGGCGTGACCGGGGAGGCCCGTGACTCCCTGATCCAGATGGCCAGGGAAGCCCGCCAGCGTGGCTGGTGGCACCGGCACCGGCAGGCGCTGAAACCTGGCTTCGACTCCTATATCGGGCTGGAGGCGGAAGCGTCGGTGGTGCGCACCTACGAGCCACTGGTCGTTCCCGGCCTGATGCAGACCGAGCCGTACGCACGCGCCGTCATCGAGGCGACCGCCATGACCCAGGCCCCCTCCGAGGTCGATGAGAAGGTCTCCGTGCGCATCTCGCGCCAGCAGCTGCTGCACGGCCCCGGTGACCCGATCCAACTCGTCGCACTACTCGACGAGGCAGTACTCCGGCGTCAGATCGGCGGCCGCGCGGTGATGCGCGAGCAGCTCGAACACCTCGTCGACCTCGGCAAGCTGTCGAACGTGGAGATCAGGGTCATCCCCTTCTCCTCGGGGGCGCACGCCGCGATGGACGGCAAGTTCTGCCTGCTCAGCTTCCCCGAGCCCGAGGATCCCGATCTGGTCTACCTCGAGCAGGCCACGAGCGGGCTCATGCCCGAAGACCCGGAGGAGGTGCGCCGCTACACCCTCATGTTCGGCAGCCTGTCGGCACTGGCTCTCGGCGCCGAGGCGTCGGCCACCTTCATCGCCCAGATGGCGAGGCGATGTTCCAGTCCATAGGAAGAGAGTACGAGGACCATCGATGGATCTGTCCAGCGTCGTATGGCGCAAGAGCAGCCGCAGCACCAACGGAGGGGACTGCGTGGAGGTCGCGGTCGTTCCCGGTGACCCGGCTCTGGCCGCGCACAAGGCCGGCGCCGGCGAGCTCTACCTCGTCCGCGACTCGAAGAACCCCGACGGCCCGGCGCTGGCGTTCACTCAGGGCGAGTGGGACGCCTTCGTCGGCGGCGTGAAGGACGGCGAGTTCGGCTGAGCCACCTTTCGGGGGAACCGGTCTCCCGGTTCCCCCGAAAGGTCTCAGCCGCCCCGCGGGCCGCCGTTACCGTCGTAGCCGAGTACCCGCATGGCCGTTCCCGGCTCCATCGCGGCCGCGAGAAGCTGGGCCCGCTCGACGGCACGGTCCCGCTGGGCCTCGGCAACGGCACGGGCGGCCTGCGCGTTCTTTATCACCATGAGGACGACCACGGCCGCGACGAGAGCCGCGACCGCGGCGGCGAGCGCCGCCAGGAGTGCCCCTGAGCCGGTCGTGGCCGCCGCCTCACCCGCCCTCGCGCCGATCAGGTACACGCCGAGCAGCGTGAACGCCGCCAGCATGACCAGGCTGGCCACGACCACCGGCAAAACACGCGTGCGCCGCCGTCGCACCGGGGTTTCGACGGGCTCCCCACCGGCCCGCGGAGGCTCGGAAACCCCGCCGTCCTCGCCCCACCGCACAAACTCCGGTCCCGTCGTCCCAGGATGCGCGGCGGCGGAAACGGGGGCGAACACGGCGGCCCGCGGCCCGTGAGCGTGACCGTACCCGCCGCCGATCACGAGCGCCCCCTGGACGAGCGCCCCCGCGGGTTCGAGACGGGGCTGCGCCGCCGGAACCGGCAGCTCTCGCTCCACGCGGCTGTGCTCGCGGTGCGCCCGAGCGGCCTCCAGGTGATATTCCTCGATCTCAGCGTAGAAGGCGTCCGAGGCGTAGATCGAGCCGTCGGCCAGTGGCCCCTGCCGGTGCTCGAGAACCGCGATCACGTCCTCCCCGTTGAGGGTCTTGTGAACCTCGAGCGCGTGGGCCAGGCAGAGCACCTCGCGCCGGTGCTCCCGCAGCAGGTCCTCCGTAGCGTCGAGCAGGCGGACCAGGTTGTACTCGATGCGCTCGCCCAGCACGTCGGGGCCCGGCGTCTGCCCGCCGCCCGGGGGCCTGGTGAAGCCGATGCCCCCGCCGCCTCCCGGCTTCGGCATCGACTTACCACCCATGATCTCCAGCTCCTGCAGCGCGGGCACCGAGGTGACCCCGCGTCCCATGCCCCAGTGCGCCTCCATCAGCGCGGTGAGGTAGGTGGCGGAGTACAGGTCTCCGGAGACGCCCGAGGAGTTGTCCTCGGCGAAGAACATCCGCTCCCCCGCCAGCGAGGCGAGGGAGACCATGATGTCGGCCTCGTGTTCGGACTTCCACCGGGTGAACTGGTCCTCGGGTTTGATGCTCGCGACCATGCCGAGATAGTCGGCGCCCTTCTCGATCGTGGCGATGTCGATCTCGAGGTGGTAGCGGGTCCGGTAGGCGGCCACCGCGTGACAGGCCTCGTGTACGGCCACCGCGTGCCGCTCGCGCTCGATGTACTCCACGTCCTCCGGCGGCCCGAGCTGCTTGAGCCGCTTCGCCCTGGTCACGTCCGCCCAGGTGATGACCTCCCTGCCGTCGCGGATCGCGGTGATCAGCGACTCGTTCACCAGGTCCTTGATCGTGGCGCCGGTCGCGTACGGCGTGATGGTGGCCAGCTTGTCCAGCTGCTCCTCGGTCAGTTCGTGGCGGACCTTGTCGAAGTAGCCCCGGTAGGTGCGCACCCGGCCCGCCTTCGAGGGGTAGCCCACCTTGTAGATGCGGTCGATGCGGCCGGGCCGCAGTAACGCCTCGTCCAGCGAGTTGGGCATGTTGGTCGCCATCATGACCAGGATCCGGTACCTGGGCGGCGGTTTCGGCCGCATGCCGAGCAACCTGCGGACGTGACGGTTGACGATGCCGCGCGGCTTCTTCAGGCCGGACAGCTCGGTGAGCAGGGCCTGTAGCGTTCCCGGGTCCCCGCCACCGCCCAGGTTTCCGCCCATGTAGAAGCGGCTGCGGCCGCTGTCCGGCTCCTCGGCCGCGGGCCCGCGCGCCCCTCTCCCAGCCAGCAGCGACCTGGTGTCCTCCGTCAGGTAGCCGAAGCCATGGCAGCCGCCGGAGTGTGGGGAGAGGCCGAAACCGCCCCTTGGCCCCTGCTGGGCCAGCGAGCCCCTGCGCCCGAGCGAGTCGGCCTCGTCGAAGAAGACGATCACGCCTCCGTACCGCAGGGAGAGCTTGCGGAGCTTCCTGAACAGCGACTTCACCTTCAGGATTCCGATGCCCATGAACATGTTGACGAACGCGCCGGGATCGACGAACACGTACGGCTTGCCCGTCTCCCCCGCGACGGCCTCGGCCATCAGGGTCTTCCCCGTGCCCGGCGGTCCCCACAGCAGCAGCCCGCTGGGCACGTAGCCGCCCCGCTCCTCGATCTCGTCAGGCCGTTCCAGGAAGACGATGTTCTCCTTGACCCGCTCGACCACGTGGTCCTGCCCCCAGACGTCGGTGAAGCGGGTCTTGATGTCGTCGGGGAAGTAGGTCTCGACCCCGCCCCGCGACAGCAGCCAGAACAGGCCGAGGAACTGGAAGGCGACGAAGATGAACGCGAAGGCGAGCTGCCCCACGTACGGCAGCGCCTGCCACAGCAGCGCGGGGGCCTGGAACAGCGCGAGCGCGGGCGAGGTCTTCAGCACCTCGCCGAGGACCAGGGCGAGCACCCCGATCCAGAACACCCATTTGACGGCGCGCGCGAGCCTGAAGCGGTTCCAGTCGGAGAAGCGGCGGTGGCTCCAGCGCTCGAACCCGCCGAACACCCCGAGGGTCCAGAAGCGGTGGTAGCCGGCGGAACGCTCGCTGGCGAGGAAGTGGAGCTGCCGCAGGATCTCCGCTCCCAGCAGCCAGAAGATCCACGGTGCGGTGACGGTGATTCTGATCATGGCGTCCCGGACGGTGATGATGCCCTCGTAAGAGGCCATCTCATTCCAGACCAGGATGAGATAGACGAGCGTCAGGATGAGGACGAACTTGGCCCGGTCCCAGAACGGCATGCGCTTGCGGGTGACGGGATGCGGATCGGTCGGGCCGGAGCCGGGCGCGCGCAGGCCCTCCGAGCTCGGGGACGGCGGGGGTGACGTCATATGCGGGCTCCTCACCCGGTGAGTCGCTTGACCTTGAACGATTGCGCGATCCCGTCGAACTCCGCGGCGCGCCTGCGATAGCAGCCGGCCGAACAGCGGATCAGCAAGGTGGAGATCTGGTTGCCGTCTCCCGCCAGGTAGGAGGTGAGATCAAAGGTCTGCAGACCTGCCCCCCTGACCGTGTAGTTGAACCGCACGTGCACCCCGCGCAGCCCGTCCCCGGGCTGGAGGACCTCGTCGGCGAGCAGTTCGAACCCGGTCAGCGGGTAACCGGGAAGCTGCGCGTACTCCGCCCGGAGGGTCTCGGTGACGGGGATGACCGAGTTGCGCATGCCGTTCAGCGAGATCGCGTCCCGCTGGCCGGGAAGGAGCTTGTCGACCCTGGCGAAGACAAACGGCTCGTCGCCGGTGCCGTAGCCGAGGAGGTGGCCCGCGGAGGGGCTGGTGTTCGCGTCGTAGGCGATCGACCAGACGAGTTTCCTGCGCAGACTGGCGGCGGCGGACTCGGGGTCCTGACCCGTCATCGCCCTGTCCAGTGCCTCCTGGTCGACCTTCCGCCAGGCCACGGGCACTTTGAAATAGGTCTGCCCGTCATCGTGGCGGACGTAGGTGAACTCCGGACTCGCGCACCCGATCAGCCCGCCCGCCATGAGGGGGACGACCGCCGTCGAGATCACAACCAACCTGGCCTTTGACCGTTCCACCAGGGTTATACCTCCGCTTTACGGGCCAACAAGATAGTTGTGCCCGTTTTCTGAGTATGCCCTCCCTTCCACAGCCCGACCATCCTGGAAATCTTGACCAAATCTTGGCGATAAATTGTCTTCACTTGTTACAGATCGCTAGGTCGAGATGGGGTGCCGCGAGGCCGTACGGCTCCGCGGCTCCCGGGCCGGCTCTCCGGTCCCGGCCTCTCGCCTCCTCCCGCGGCCCCGCCGGCTCATAGCCGCTCGACGTTGACCCCCCGGCAGCGGTTGCGCGTGTCGAAGACGTAACCGCTCGCCCGCTGGACGAGCTCGTAGTCGAAGCAGTCATGGTCGGTGAGGACGACCACCGCGTCCGCCCGCTCCAGCTCCCGCTCGACCGGCCTGACGATCTCGATCTCCGGCGGCAGCAGGCAGGTGTCCACGTGGGGGTCGGCGGCCCGCACCTCGGCCCCCAGCTTGCACAGGGCCCTGGCCACCTCGATGGCGGGCGACTCCCGGCAGTCTCCGGCGTTCTTCTTGTAGGCGAGCCCGAGCACGAGCACCCGGCTGCCCCTGATCGGCTTGCTCCGCTGGTTCAGTCCGAGGAGCAACCGGTGGACGACGTACTCCGGCATGTGGTCGTTGATGTCGTTCGCCAGCTCGACGAAGCGGAAGTTGTGCCCCAGGCTGCGCTTGACCTTCCACGACAGGTACGAGGGGTCGATCGGCAGGCAGTGCCCGCCGACGCCGGGGCCGGGGGTGAAGCGCATGTAGCCGAACGGCTTGGTCGAGGCGGCGTCGATGGCCTCCCAGACGTCGATGCCGAGCTGCTCTGCGAAGATCGACAACTCGTTCACGAGGGCGATGTTGACGTGCCTGAAGGTGTTCTCCAGAAGCTTGCACAGCTCGGCCACCTGCAGTGAGGAGACGGGAACGACCTCCCGCACGATCCGTTCGTAGAACGCCCTGATCCTCTCCAGCGAGGCGTCGTCGATCCCGGAGACCACCTTCGGCGTGTTGTCGAGCCGCCAACGGGAGTTGCCCGGGTCGATCCGTTCGGGGCTGTAGCCGAGGAAGAAGTCCTCCGGCGTGCACAGCCCGGAACCCTCCTCAAGCAGCGGCCTGAGGTACTCCTCCGTGGTTCCCGGATAGGTGGTCGACTCCAGGATCACCGTGGCGCCCGGCCGTACCAGCGGGGCCAGGGACCGGCCCGCCGAGTCGATGTGGCGCAGGTCGGGCACACCCTCCCGCAGAGGCGTCGGGACCGTGATCACGCAGACGTCGAACGTCTCGGCGTCGGCGTAGTCGGTACTGGCGAGGTAACGGCCCGAGTCGTGGGCCGCGGCCAGCAGGTCGTCACCGATGTCCTCGACGTAGGACTGGCCTGCGTCGAGCCGCTTGACCCGCCACTCGTCCACGTCGATCCCCACGACGTCGAACCCTGCCTCGACCGCCCGCATCGCCAGGGGCAGGCCGACATAGCCCTGACCGACGACGACCAGCTTTTCCCCCATGTCAGGACCCCCGTCGCTTCGAGATGAGGTACGCCCCCGACTGTAGGAGGCCGTGACCGCCGCACCGCCGATTCGACGGCGAACCGGGCGTGTCGCCCCTGACGGCCGGGCACGGCTCGGGGAGCGGCGTCCCTCCCCGGCCGCTCGCAAAGGATCCGCAAGAGCATCGTCAACCCGGGATGTCCACCTCCGGCAAAGTTGATCGTTTCGTCAGACTCACGCCCATGGGACCGGTCTCCCTGACCACCCGGACTCGAGTTCGTGACGGCGGCATCGCCGACGTGGCGTCACCGGCATAAGGATCATCAATGACGAACGCTGACAACCCACGCCTGTCCCGACGCCTCCGGTACTGGCTGGCCCCCGTCCTGCTGATCGTGGGCACGCTGGGCTCGCTGGCCGCGACGTCCCAGGCCCTGAGCGCCATGCAGGACCCGATCGACCTCGGAACGGCCGTGAACAGCGCGGTCGTGGCCGGAAGGGCGATCGCAGGCACGAACCTCGTCCTCCTCGCCGGAAACGTCGACGTGAGCCCGGGCTCCACCCTGACCGGGTTCCCGCCGGGCAGGGTGCGCAACGGAACCGTCCACCTCGGCGACAGCGAGGCGCAGCAGGTCGCGGCCGACGTGGCGGCGGCCTACGCGAACGCGGCGGGACAGACCCCGACCGCGACCCTGGCCGCCGAGCTCGGCGGGACGACCCTGACCACCGGCGTGTACAAGGCGTCCGGGGGCACCTTCACGCTGAACGGGAGGCTCATCCTCGACGGCGGAGGCAACAACGACGCGGTCTTCATCTTCCAGGCCGACTCGGCCCTGACGACGGCGCGGTCCAGCAGCGTCAGCTTCATCAACGGCGCCAAGGCCGACAACGTCTTCTGGCAGGTCGGCGACCAGGCGACCCTGGGGCCGTTGTCCACCTTCGTGGGGAACATCCTGGCGCAGAACTCGATCACCATCGGGCGGAGCACCAACCTCTACGGCCGCGCCGCGGCGCTCAGCAACACGGTCACCCTCGAAGGACCGACCGTCTTTCCCCCGACCCGGGTGGTCGTGCCGCAGCGGCACTTCCCGCGCACAACCACGACGCTCACCTCCTCACAGAACCCCTCGGTGAGCGGGCAGCCCGTCGTCTTCACCGCCACGGTGCAGGCCGTCGCCACCGGCCTGCCGAGCCCCACCGGCCGGGTGATCTTCAGGGATGGGTCGACACCCCTCGGCTCGGCCCTGACCGACCTCACGGGGGTCGCCAAGTTCACGACCACGGGACTCAGCGTCGGCACGCACCAGATCACCGCCGTCTACGTGAGCCGGGGCACCGCCGACCTGGAGTTCTGGATCTACTTCGCGCCGAGCAGGTCGGCCGCGCTGACGCAGCAGGTGCTCGCCGCAGCGGCCGTACGCTCGGGATGAACGCAAGGAATGCGTAATAACCCGCACACGCGACGAGCAAACGGCGTGTGTCGGCGGGCCCCTCTCCCGCTCGCCGCGGATTCACTGCGGCCATGACCATAGCCGGACAGGAGACCATTCCCTTCAACCGGACGTACATGTCCGAGAACGAGCTCGGCTACCTCGCCCAGGCCCTGCGGCAGGGATCGACCTGCGGGGACGGGCCGTTCACCCGCAGGGCCGGCCGGCTCCTGGCGAAGCTGACCGGGGCGGAGCACGTGCTGCTGACCACTTCGTGCACGCACGCGCTGGAGATGTCGGCGTTCCTGCTCGACCTGCGTCCCGGCGACGAGGTGATCATGCCGTCGTTCACCTTCGTGTCGACGGCGAACGCCTACGCGCTGCGCGGGGCCGTACCGGTGTTCGTCGACTGCAGGCCCGACACGCTGAACGTGGACGAGCGGCTGATCGAGGCCGCGATAACCGACCGCACCCAGGCCGTGGTGATCGTCCACTACGCGGGGGTCGCCTGCGAGATGGAGACGATCACCGAGATCTGCGATCGGTACGGCCTGGCCCTCGTCGAGGACAACGCCCACGGACTGGGCGGCTCCTACCGGGGCAGGCCCCTCGGCTCCTTCGGCCGGATGGCCGCCCAGAGTTTCCACTCGACGAAGAACGTGCAGTGCGGCGAGGGCGGCGCGCTGCTCGTCAACGACGCGGACCTGGTCACACGTGCCGAGATCATCCGGGAGAAGGGCACCGACCGCAGCCGCTTCTTCCGGGGGCAGGTGGACAAGTACCGGTGGGTCGACATCGGGTCGAGCTACCTGCCGTCCGACGTCCTGGCCGCGCAGCTCACCTCGCAGCTGGAGTCGTTCGACGGGATCCAGGCCCTGCGGCACGCCGTGTGGCACGCCTACCACGAGCGGCTGGCCGACTGGGCGGCGGAGAACGGCGTGTCCCAGCCCGTCCTGCCCGAGGGCTGCGCGCACCCGGCGCACCTGTACTACCTGCTGCTGCCCGACCTGCGCAACCGGCAGGCGTTCGTCGCGCACCTGGCGGAGCGGGGCGTGCAGGCGACGTTCCACTACCAGCCGCTGCACACCGCCCCCGCCGGGACCAGGTACGGCCGCACGGCCCCCGGCGGCTGCCCCGTCACCGAGCAGGTCGCCGACCGCCTCGTACGGCTGCCGCTGTTCGCGGGCCTCGACGAGGCCGGCGTCACCCGGGTGGCCGAGGCCGTCCTGACCTACGAGGTGCGCTGATGGGGTGGCACGACGTGATCGAGTCGGAGGCGGCCGTACAGGCGTGGGAGTCCCCGCTGGAGTCCGCCAGGTTCGGCTGCTCGGTCGAGCGTCTCACCGTTCCCGTGATGTCGGAGGCGTCGTTGTCCGCGGTCCGCGAGGCCGTAGGCGGGTCGGCCGCGGACGTGATCGTGCTCCGTTACCCGGCCGAGCACGTCGGCTGGTTCGCCGAGCTGACCGCGCTCGGCAGGACCGCCGTGTTCGCCGACTCCCTGGCGTACTGGCGGCTGCGCGCGGGGCGGGGACGCGCGCCTGAGCCGTCACCGGACCTGTGGACGGAGGAGACGGCCGACCAGGCCGCCGTACGGGAGTCGATCTCCGGCATCTTCGCCATGTACGGCAACCACTACCTCGCCAACCCCCTTTTCGACCCCGCGGCGGCACTGGCGGGCTACCGGGAATGGGCGCTGAGATCCGTGGCCGAGGGGGGATGCGTCGCGCTGCGGGGCCGGGCCGCCGGGCCGGACGAGTCACGCCTCCTGGGGCTGGCCACGGTCGAGGAGGACGAGCGCAGGACGGAGATCCTGCTCGCGGGCGTGGTCCCGCAGGCGCAGGGCCGGGGCCTGTACGCCCACCTGCTGAGAGGGGTCGAGGAGCGCGCGCTGGCCCGCGGCGCGGCCGAGGTCGTCATCTCGACCCAGGGGCACAACACCCGGGTGCAGCGGGCGTGGGCGAGGTACGGGTTCGAACCCGCCCACACCCTCCTCACCGTTCATCTGACCCGGAGCCGACCCCGGCGCGCATCGGAACGCCCGCGCCCCCCGGCCTCCGGGGGAAGTCGAGGGCGGCCAACGGGCCCGCACGCTCACTGACCACGTAGGTCGGCCTGCCCATCCCGCCACCGTGGATGCGGCCGACGTACTCGCCGAGCACGCCGATGGAGATGAGCTGGGCGGAGGAGAAGATCGCGATCATCGACGCGACGGTGGTGAACCCCGCGACCGTCGTGTCGCCCACGGCGAAGCGCCACAGCACGGTGACGCCCAGCACCAGGCCGACGACGCCGATGAGGAATCCGAGATAGCTCGCCGCCCTGAGGGGGGCGGTGCTGTAGCCGAGGAGCATGTTCACCGCGTGCCGGACCAGCAGGCGTGGCGTGTAGTTGGACCGGCCGTGGTCACGCTCCATCATGTGCACCTTCACCGAACCGACTCGCGTCGTGGCCCACGACAGGGCCACGTCGATGCACACGTGCGGCCCGGACAACCCCTCGAACCCATCGCGCAGGCGTGTACGGAAAGCCCGGAAGGCGCTGATCGTCCGTGCGGCCTGGACTCCCAGGGCACCCGCCATCCCGGCCTTGACCGACTGGGAGGCGACGCTCCGCAGGAACCCGTGCTCCTCCTGGTGCGCGACGCCGTACACCAGATCGAGGCGGTCGCCCTCGAGCGCCGCCAGCATGAGGGGGATCTGCTCCGGCGGGTGCTGCAGGTCGTCGTCCATGGTGACGACGACCTCGAACTCCGCCTCCCGGATACCGGCGATCAGCGCGTTGTGCTGACCGTAGTTGCGGGACATGTGAAGCGCCCGGACGCCGTCGGTCCCGCGGGCCAGCTCGACGGCCGTCTCCCAGGTGTCGTCCGGGCTGCCGTCAACGACGAGGATCACCTCGTGCCGGACGGAGAGACCGGCGAGGACCGGCATGAGCCTGGCCACCAGCGCCGGAAGAGTCCGCGCGGAACGGTAACACGGAATAACCACCGACACCGACATCAATCCTCCGATTGTTCATCGCGGCCGACTACAGTTAATTTGATTCCGTCCCACCACGATCCGGAGTGACCGCTTTATGGTTGAACTGGAAACCAGATCCGCCCGGAACAGGGATTCACATTTCGGACGGCCATCCTCCATGTCGGCACTTGGTGGCCAGCGCATCACATATCTGCTGGCCGGCGCCGTAACGGCCGCGGTGTATTACGCCCTCCTTTATCTAGCATTGCTGGTGACTGAAGGCAGGGTCTCCTATCTTTTCCTGGCGTTTGCCAGCCACATGATAACCGTGGCGATTGTCTACCCCTGGTTCAGGATCGTGGTCTTCCGCGTTTCCGGAGAGCCATGGCTCCCCGGCTACCTGCGGTTCTACACGGTCGGCCTGAGTTTTCTCGTGGCGTCCTTCGTCGGGCTGCCGCTCCTGGTCGAGCTGGCCGGAATTCCCATCATGATCGCCCAGCTGCTGATAATAGCCGTGAACCCCCCGCTGACCTATGTCATCCACCGAAAGTGGACGTTCCGCAGGCGGGCGAACATCTGATCAGGGCAACATTAATCACGTCCTTCGGCAAAGGCGGAGAACGGCGAAGATCCATCGAGTACGCGCCCCCGTAGGTTCGGATGGACAGGTGGTCACTGTGACCATGCGTTCTTCGCGGAAGGACCTCGAAAAGCGATGAAGGCACTCGTTCTGGCCGGTGGCAGGGGGACGAGGCTACGGCCGCTGACCCACACCTCGGCGAAACAGCTGGTCCCGGTCGCCAACAAACCGGTGCTCTTCTACGGGCTCGAGGCGATACGGGACGCCGGGATCACCCAGGTGGGCGTCATCGTGGGCGACACGGGACCGGAGATCCGGCAGGCCGTCGGGGACGGCTCGGCGTTCGGGCTCGACGTCACCTACATCCCCCAGGAGGCTCCGCTCGGGCTGGCGCACTGCGTCCTGATCGCCAGGGAGTTCCTCGCGGACGAGCCGTTCGTCATGTACCTGGGCGACAACTTCCTGGTCGACGGCATCCGCGACCTGGTCGACGCGTTCCGCGAGGCGGAGCACGACGCCCAGATCCTCCTGACGAAGGTCGAGGAGCCGCAGTTCTACGGGGTCGCCGAGCTAGGGCCCGACGGCGAGATCCTCAGGCTCGAGGAGAAGCCGGAGCACCCGCGCAGCGATCTCGCGATCGTCGGGGTCTACACCTTCTCGCCCGCCATCCATGAGGCGGTCAGGGCGATCCGACCCTCCGCGCGCGGCGAGCTGGAGATCACGGACGCGATCACGTGGCTCATCGCCAACGGCGGCCGCGTCCACTCGCACCTCGTCAGCGGCTACTGGAGGGACACGGGCAGGCTGCAGGACATGCTGGAGTGCAACCGCATCGTCCTGGAGGCGATCGAGCCGGACATTCGGGGAATCGTCGACGGTCCCTGCGAGATAACCGGGCGCGTCGTCATCGCCCCCGGCGCCTCGGTGGAGAACTCGGTGATCCGGGGGCCCGTGGTCATCGGCGCCCACGCCAGGATCAACGGTTCCTACATCGGCCCCTACACCTCGATCGGGGAGGGATGCGTGGTGGAGGGCGCGGAGGTGGAGTACAGCATCGTGCTCGGAGACTCGACCATCAGAGGCGTCTCCGGGCTCACCTACTCCCTGATCGGCAGGAACGTCGAGGTCGTCCGGGCCGAGGGCGTGCCGAACGCGAACCAGCTCATGGTCGGCGACCACAGCAGGATCCAGGTGATGTCATGAGGATCCTGGTCACCGGCGGGGCCGGGTTCATCGGCTCCCACTACGTCCGGTCCCTGCTGTCGGGACGCCATCCCGGGTACGAGGACGCCCAGGTGACGGTCCTGGACAAGCTCACCTACGCGGGCAACCTGGCGAACCTGGTCCCCGTCGTCCAGAACCCGCGCCTGAGGTTCGTGCGGGGGGACATCGCCGACGCCCGGCTGCTCGCCGAGGTCGCGCCCGGCCACGACGCGATCGTGAACTTCGCGGCGGAGACCCACGTCGACCGGTCGATAACCGGTCCCGGGGACTTCGTGCCCACCAACGTCCAGGGCACGCAACGCCTCCTGCAGGCGGCCCTCGACGCCGAGGTGCGCACGGTCGTCCAGGTCTCGACGGACGAGGTGTACGGCTCCATCGACGCGGGCTCGTGGACGGAGGCCGAGCCGTTGCTGCCCAACTCCCCCTACTCGGCCGCCAAGGCGGGCGCCGACCTGTTCTGCCGCGCCTACCACAGGACCTACGGCCTCGACGTGCGGGTGACCCGCTGCTCGAACAACTACGGTCCCTACCAGTATCCGGAGAAGCTCATCCCGCTCTTCGTGACCAACCTGATCGACGGGCAGCCCGTCCCGCTGTACGGCGACGGCCTGAACGTCCGCGAATGGCTGCACGTCGACGATCACTGCAGGGGCATCCAGCTCGTGCTGGACAAGGGCTCGCCCGGCGAGGTCTACAACATCGGCGGCGGGGTCGAGCTGACCAACAGGGAGCTCACCGAGCGGCTGCTGGCGGCCTTCGGCGTCGGCTGGGAGATGGTCTCCCACGTGCGGGACAGGCCGGGGCACGACCTGCGCTACAGCGTGGACAGCGGCAAGATACGGGCGATCGGCTACGAGCCCAGGGTGGGCTTCGACGAGGGACTCGCCGAAGCCGTGCGGTGGTATCGCGACAACCCGGACTGGTGGCGCCGCCTCAAGGCGGCGGGCCGGTGACCGCCGCGCGCCCTCTCCCTCCCCCCGCGTACCCGCCGCCCGCACGCATCCCCTCTTCCCGCACACGCACCGCATCCAGGAGGGCCCATGGAAGCCACGGAGATTCGCCGCACGGTCGAGTTGGAGGACCGGCACTGGTGGTATCGCGAGCGACGCGCCATCCTGGCCCGTGAGCTGCGCAGGCTCGGCGCACCCGGCCGCGCGCTCGACCTCGGCGCGGCGGGGGGCGGCAACACCCGCGTGCTCGTCGAGCACGGCTGGAAGGCACTGGTCGCCGACTACTCGGAGACCGCGGTCGAGCTGGCCAGGGAGCGCGGCCTGGAGGCCGTGCACGCGGACGCGCGGGACCTGCCGCTGCCGGACGGCGGGTTCGACCTGGTGCTCGCCCTCGACGTGCTGGAGCACATCCAGGAGGACGACCTGGCCGCCCGCGAGCTGGTGCGGGTGCTCAGGCCGGGAGGGGCCGCGCTGATCACCGTCCCCTGCGACATGGCGCTGTGGTCGGCGCACGACGTGGCGTCCGGCCACGTCCGCCGCTACACCCGGGACGGATTGGGCGCCCTGCTGACCGGAGCGGGCCTGGTGATCGACCGCATGTGGAGCTGGAACGTCCTGCTCAGACCGGTCGTGGCACGGCGCAGGAAGCACACCTCGGGATCGGACGTCATGGAGACGCCACCCCTGGTCAACGCGGCCCTCACCGCCGTGATCGTGGCCGAGAGGTTTCTGCCGGTCAAGTCACTGCCGGGGGTCTCCCTCGTCGTGAGCGCGCACCGCCTCCGATGACGGGACAGCCGGGCTGTGACTGGAGTGACCACCGGGGACATCGCCCCGGAAAGGTTAGCATTACATAGCGTGATCGCATCATAACAGTAAGATATATCTGCAGTACAACTACTGTGTGAGACACCCCCATGACCGCGGCTTGACCGTCCGGGCGCGAACCGGGAACCCGCGGATACGATCGGCCGTCACGGCCGTGCCGACGAAACATGACCGCGAGGCGGCCACAGGACGGCCCGCCTCGCGCCTGGAGAGGGCGGCCGCGAAGGGCCGCCACGCGCGATCCCCGTGGAGCACCGGCGGTGTGCGCCGTCGTCTCCTCCCCCGAGTCCCCCGCGGTACGGGCCGCCGCTGCCTCGTGATCGCCCTCGCGGGCGTCCTGGCGATGGGCGTCGTCGCCGGCACACCCGGCCGCGCGAGCGCGGCGCAGCCGGTGAACCTCGGCTACGCGGGCTCCTTCGCGGTCCTGGCCAGCTCGGTCGCCAACACGAACCTCACCACGGTCACCGGCAACCTGGGGGTGAGCCCGGGCAGCTCGGTGACCGGCTTCCCGCCCGGCGTGGTGAACGGGACGACCTACGCGGGCGACCCCATCGCGGCGCAGGCCAAGACCGCCCTGAACGCCGCCTACAACGACGCCGCGGGACGGACGCCGACCGCGACCGTGGCCGCCCAGCTCGGCGGGACGACCCTGGCCCCGGGCGTCTACACCACCGCGGGCGGGGGCTTCTCGATAACCGGGACGCTCACCCTCGACGCGCAGAGCGATCCCGACGCGGTCTTCATCTTCCAGGCCTCGACCCTGTCGACCTCGAACGTCAGCAACATCGCCCTCACCGGCGGCGCGCAGGCGGACAACGTCTTCTGGCAGCTCAGCACCGCCGCGACGCTGGGCACCTTCTCCACCTTCCGCGGGAACGTCCTGTCGCTGAGCTCGGCCGCGGTGAGCAGCGGGGCCGCCGTGTTCGGCCGCGTCTTCTCCGTCAACGGCACGGTCACCCTGCAGGGCACCTCGACCCCGCCGAAAACCCGGGTCACGGTGCCGAACGACCCGCCGACCACCACGGCCCTGACCACATCGGCCGGCGTCTCGCGGAGCGGGCAGGCGGTCACCTTCACCGCGACGGTGAGCCCGGTCTCGGGGACGCTCGTCCCGCAGGGCACGGTGGCCTTCAAGGAGGGCTCGACCGTCCTCGGCACGGACTCGGTCGACCTCTCCGGCGAGGCCACGTTCGCGACCTCGGCCCTCCCCGCGGGGCAGCATCCGATCATCGCCGTCTACCTGGGTGGCGACACCTCCTCCAGCGAGGGCATCGTCCACTTCGCCCCGAGCAAGTCGCCCCAGGTCCTCCAGACCGTGACGAGCAGCCTGTGGGACGACGCGGCGACCCCGGCCGTCGCGTCCCATCCGGTCTCCAGCGCGGTCGTGCTCGGCACGAAGTTCAGGGCGGCTGTCAGCGGCACGATCACGGGCGTCCGGTTCTACAAGGGCCCGGACAACACCGGAACCCACGTCGGAAGCCTGTGGAGCGCCTCGGGCGACCTCCTGGCGGAGGCCACCTTCACCGGCGAGTCCGCCTCCGGCTGGCAACAGGTGAACTTCGCGACCCCGGTCACCGTCACCGCGAACACCACCTACGTCACCTCGTATCTCACCTCGGCGGGGCACTTCTCCTACACGCTGGAGTACTTCCAGACGCCGCACTCCAACGGCCCGCTCACCGCGCTCGCCGACGGCGTCGACGGCAACAACGGCGTGTACGCCTACGGTTCGACCAGCGTCTTCCCCACCAAGTCCTACATCTCCACCAACTACTGGGTGGACGTGGTGTTCACCCCGTTCGACGGCCTGTGGGGCACCTCGGAGACCCCCGATGTCACATCCGACCCCGACGGCAGCGCCGTCGTGGTCGGCACGAAGTTCAGGGCGGTCACCGACGGCAGGGTCAGGGGCGTCCGGTTCTACAAGGGCCCGGACAACACCGGCACGCACACCGGAAGCCTGTGGAGCGCCTCGGGCGACCTCCTGGCGGAGGCCACCTTCACCGGCGAGTCCGCCTCCGGCTGGCAACAGGTGAACTTCGCGTCGCCGGTCGCGATCAATGCCGACACCACATATGTCATCTCGTATCACACGACGTCAGGCCATATTTCCTATACGGCGCACTACTTCGACACGGCGCACACCGGCGGCCCGCTCACCGCGCTCGCCAACGGCGATGACGGCCCCAACGGCGTCTACGCCTACAGTGCCGTGAACGCCTTCCCCGGCAGCGGCTACCAGGCCACGAACTACTGGGTCGACGTCGCGTTCGACATCGACTGACAGAGATGATGTAGGTGAGACCATCACGCCGGGCTTGGCGGGAACCGCCCGGTGTGATGGTCTCGGTCGCTCTCCGGCCGTGGCCGGCTCTCCCCTATCCGACGTCGAAGAGCACGTCCACCCAGTAGTTGGCGGACTGGTAGGTGTTGCTGGGGAAGACGTTGGTCGAGCTGTAGGCGTAGACGCCGTTGCCGCCGTCCGCGCCGTCCGCGAGCGCGATGAGCGGGTAGTTGACCTGCTGACCGACGAAGTACGGCAACGTGTAGGAGAAGTGCCCCGTCGTGGTGTGGTAAGACACCACGTAGGTGGTGCCCGCGGAGACCGGGACGGGCGAGTTGAAGTACGCCTGCTGCCAGCCGGACGCGCTCTCGCCGGAGAAGGTCACGCTGGCGAGCAGCTGCCCGCCGGTGGTCCACAGGCTCCCGACGTGCGTGCCGGTGTTCCCCGTGCCCTTGTAGAACCGGACGCCCCTGGCCATGCCGTCGGTGGTCGCCCTGAACTTCATGCCGAGCACGACCGCCTCGGGGGCCGGAGGCGACAGGACCGCGGGAGTCGCCGTGTCGTCCCACACGGAGCTCGACGGCGCGAACACCACGTCGGTCCAGTAGTTGGTGGCCTGGTAGGTGTTCGAGGGGAAGGTGTTGGCCGAGCTGTAGGCGTACACGCCGTTGCCCCCGTCGTCGCCGTCGGCGAGCGCGAAGAGCGGATAGTTGGCGTACTGCGAGTTGAAGTACTGCAGCGTGTAAGAGAAGTGCCCCGTCACGGTTTTGTAGGAGACCACGTAGGTGGTGCCCGCGGAGACCGAGACGGGCGAGTTGAAGTACGCCTCCTGCCAGCCGACCGCACTCTCATTGGAGAAGGTCACGCTGGCGAGCAGCTGCCCGCCGGTGGTCCACAGGCTCCCGACGTGGGTGCCGGTGTTCTGCACTCCCTTGTAGAAGCGGACGCCTCTGATCGTGCCGGTCGTGGCCGCCCTGAACTTCGTGCCGACCACGACCGCGTCGGTGTCCGGAGGGGACGTGACGGCCGGGGTCGCCGTGTTGTCCCAGACGGTGTTGAACGGCGTGAACGCGACGTCGACCCAGTAGTTGGCGGACTGGTAGGTGCTCGAGGGGAAGATGCTGCTCGAACCGTACGCGTACACGCCGTTGCCCCCGCTCGCGCCGCTGGCGAGCGCCGTCAGCGGGCCGTTCACGACCTGCGAGGTGAAATACGAGAGGTTGAGGGCGTACCTTCCGTTCGGCGCGAAGTAGGAGGCGACGTACGTGGTGTTCGCGCTCACCGGGACCGGCACCGGGAAGTCGACCTGTTGCCAGCCCGCCGCCGTCTCGGCGGTGAACGTCGCCGTCGCGAGAAGTTGCCCGGAGGCGCTCCAGAGGTTGCCGACGTGCGTTCCGACGTTCGCCGACCCCTTGTAGAACCTGATCCCCCTGATGTAGCCCGCGTTCGCGACCTGGAACTTCACCCCGATCTCGACCGAGCCCGTGTCGCCCGTCGAGGCGATGCCCGGAACGGTGGTCGACTCCCAGATGCTACAGGGGCAGTGGCGGACGACGTTGACCGTCACACTGGTCGGAGTGCTCTGGATGTTCCCGATGTCGTCGATCGCGCGTACCTTGATCGTCATGTTTCCCGGGGTGCTCGGAGGAGCCCAGTCGTAGGACCAGTTGGTGCGCCCGGTCGCCGGGTGCCACTGGGTGCCGCCGTCGAGGGAGATCTCGACCCCCGCGACAACACCGCCACCGGTGTCGTCGGCCGTCCCCTGGATGGTGAGGGTCTGCCCGCTCTCCACCGAGGCACCGTCGGACGGACTGGTGATCACCGAGGTCGGCGGCTGGGTGTCGGTCGAGGCCGTCGCCGGGACCAGACCTGGCTGGATGCTCGCGGGCTGGGCGCCCATGTCGGCGAGGAGGTTGACGGTCGCCTGCTGCATGTTGATGTCCGTGGGCGTGCTCGCTCCCTGGTGGGCGGAGTCCAGCCCCCAGGACCACTGGATGGTCCCCGCGCCGAAGATGAGCGCCCCGCTCGGGTTCCGGTAGAGCGTCAGGTTGTGCGTGGCCACGCCCGTGGCGTACGTGCTGCCGAAGTCCTGCAGGTAGCTGGGGACGGTCGCGGTGGTCTGGGAGAATTTCACCAGCCCGTCCGGGGCGAACCCGTTGTCGGGTGCCTCGTCCCACTCGAAGCCGAGCGTCCCGTGCGGGAAGGTCGCGACCTCACCGGGTGCGAGGGCGGCGACGGCGGTGTCGCGCCACAGGCGCATGGGACCGTACTCGGCGGGGACGGTTATCTGGTCGGCGATGTTCAGACCGCCGTTGACCATGAAGAGTGTCCCGGTCAGCGCGTTCTCCGGTCTGCCGCCGTCCGACGGCGGGGAGAAGCGCGGGTCACGCCAGGTGCCGGTCCACTGGGCGCTCGGGTCGATCTTGGCGTTGGCGTGCGTCTCCTTGTAGCAGACCAGGGTCCGGAACGACGTGCTCGGCCCCGCGACGCTGTTCTCCCACCGGGTTTTCCAGAAGACCTCGTTGCCGGAGAGGAAGGCCTGGTTGACGCCGTTGGCCGCGGCGTTGTGCACGTTGTCCCGCATCTCGTTGCTCCAGTACTCGTCGTGCCCGACGGCAAGGAACACCTTGTGCTCAAGCAGCTCGTTCCCGCTGGTCGCGGTGTCGATGCTGGAGGTGTAGCTGACGTCGTAGCCGTTGGCCTCCAGCCACCTGACCATGGAGTACTCGGCGTTGAAGAACCAGGTGTTCTTCTCACCGGCGCAGCAGGAGCAGCAGGCCGTCGTGAACGGCCGGTTGTAGCTCACCTTGTAGGCGCGCCCCACCGGGCTTCCCGCGTACAGGCTGTTGCCGCCATAGGCGTTGTAGGCCTGCCAGCTGGTGTCGGAGGTCTTGAACAGCAGGTCGGAGCCCCTGGTGTCGTCCCGGACGATGAAGATCATGTGACTGGTCCCGGCCGTCGCGTCCTGCCGTACCAGCTTGGCGATGTAGACGCCGGAGACGGCGTCGGCGGGTACGGCCCACGAGGCGGACTCCGCCCAGTTGCCGCAGTCGATCAGGCCGGTCGTCGAGTCGGTCGCACAGGCAGGCTGCGTCTGGGGCAGGGTGACCGAGGGCGTGATCGTCGCCACCTTCCGCGCGCCCATGCCGTTGTAGTAGCCGATGCGGTAGATGTCCGCCCGGTAGTTCGTCGAGGTGGTGTTCACCTTGAAGTGAACGGTCTCGCCCGGGGCGACGCTCATCGTGGTCCCGTAGCCCTGGATGTTGCTGTCGCCCGCTCCTGTGATCTGCCACTCGCTCGCCGGGTTGCCCGGCAGGGCGTTCTCCTGGCAGATGACCGAGGTCTCCGGGCAGGCCAGCGCCTTCCCCCTGCCGTGCCGCGCCTTCCTCACCGGCGTGACTCCGGCGTTCCTGATCCGCTCGGCGATCCGCAGGCGTTCCTGTTCCTCCGTACTGTCCCCTCCGGCCTCCTCCGTACTGTCCCCTCCGGCGTCCGGGCGTGGCTCCGGCTCCTCCTCGGCGGAGATGGGCTGGACGGTGACCCGGTCGGGCGCGGTGTGCATGGCGGGCTTGGCCTTGACGACGGTCTTGGAGGTGCCGATCATGCCCATCAGGGCCACGACTCCGATGCCGAGGACCACCGACGCGATCCGGAGCATGCTCCGGCGCATCAGGCCGGTCCTCCCCTCACTCACTGACACTTGCGACTCCCGGTTGTGCTGCCCCGGCGAACCTCTGTGGCTGAGCGAGGTCACGGGCGACTGAAAGATCGGATTTTCTGGGCGCTGCGGGTGGTGTTGTGCGCTTGGCTCGGTTCAAATGGGTTCAGGTGGTTCGCGGGTCACGTGCCCGCCTCGTCACGCATCCGGTAGACGGCGTACTCACCGGAGCGGAACCGGAGGTCGGCGAAGTCGCCGATTCTCGTCTCCGGCCCCCTGCGCCGCTCGTCGACGACGAGCCAGCGCACTCCGTAGCGTTCCCTGAGGCGCTGGAGCGTGGCCGCGGACGGGGTGTCGAAGACCGCCTCGTTCAGCCGGAGCCGTTCCTCGTCCCAGAACGGCAGCTGCATCAGCGGCATGCCGGGGCGCCAGCGGTCGAGGTTCGTCGCCGTGTACGCCCAGCCCTCGACCAGCACCCGCCGCTCGGCCAGCGCGGCCACCCAGAAGTGCCGGCTGTCGCAGGGGTCCTGGTAGCCCAGGATGCAGTGGTCGTTCGTGGCGACCAGGTCGTCCGGATCCGAGTGGTCGCGCAGCCACCGTCCGGCGGCCAGCGCGCCGTATGTGATGCTCGCCTGCCCCGCCGTCGTCGTCGCGGTGGTGAACGGGGCGTTCCCCGCCAGGCGGTCCGCCGTGGACAGGACGCGGGAGTGCAGGTCGGCGGGCAGGCCGATGGCCGCGCACATGACGAGCGTCAGGGCGCAGGCGCGCCGTGCCCCCGTCCTGCGCCACAGCAGCACGGCCACCAGTACGACGACCGCCAGCAACGCGAGGTAGGGCCGGTAGAGAAGGGAGTCGGGCTGGCCCGGCTTCAGGGGGACCCTGACCCCGCACAGAACGGGGATCAGGTAGACGGCGAGCGTCCCCGCGCAGGCGGCGGCCAGGATGGCCCGCAGCGACGTCCGCGCGTTGCGCAGCACGGCGATGATCCCGCAGACCGCGAGGGTCGCCAGATAGGGGTAGGCGCCCCAGAGGAAGAAGAGCTGGCTCCTGGTGGGGTGCCCGAGCAGGAACATGGTGCCGAGTCCCGCGCCCGCCATGCCGAGCATGAGGACCATCTGAGGGCTCAGCAGCAGCCGTGGCCGGGTCAGCAGCCCGAGGATTCCGCCCCAGGTGACGGTCCAGCACAGCACGAACACCAGCGCGAGGCCGAGCACGGAGGCCTGCGGGGGGACGGCCTGCCCGCCGAGGCCGGTCAGTTCGTCCCAGGCGGTGCGCATGTAGGCGAAGGGGGAGACGACCGTGGCCTGGTTGTGGCGGCCGAACAGCACGAACTGCGCGTAGGCGAAGCAGGCCGCGGTCATCGCCAGCGCCGCGAGCACGGGGGCCGGCGGCCTGCGCCGCCTGATCGTCTCGACGACGGCCACGGCGACCAGTCCGGCGCCCAGGAGGGGGAGATAGGTCGCTTTGGCTCCCATCACCGCCGCGAGGAACAGGCCCAGCAGGAGCCAGCGCCCCACGGTCCTGCGCCTGCGCTCCAGGAGGTCGAACAACAGGAGCACGACGGGGGTGAAGATGAGTGAGCCGAAGGTCTGGGTGGGACTCGTCCACGCAAGGTCGGTCACCCCTCCCCAGGTGAACACCCCGTTCGTGCCCAGGTAGAGGCTCGGCGGCGCCACGAAGACCGTGACCGCGGCGACCAGTGCCCCGCCCGCGTGCGAGCCGGTCATCCGCCGCCCCGTCATCGCGACCAGCACGACGATCGCGGCCAGCATCGGCAGCATGGCGAGCCGGAACAGCAGCACCATCGGCTCGATTCCGGTGATCCAGCTCGCCGAGGCCAGGTGGGCGTAGACGAACCAGTGGTAGGCGAGCGGCTCTCCGGCGACCATCGGCACCGTGGGCGGCACATGGTTCCTCAGCTCGCCGGTCAGAGCCAGGTGGAACGGCATGTCGACGAAGGCCCCGCCGAGCCCGGGCCAGGTGAGGGCGTGCGTCCTGAAGAACGAGCCCGCGCTCCACAGGAGCAGGTATCCGAAGATCAGGGCGAGGGCCCAGGACCACCGGAGGGGCGTCCTTTCCCGTGTGGCCGTTCCCCTCAGGTGCGTGCGGAGCGAGGGGACGGTCAGGAAGAGCGCGTAGACGGTGACCGGCCACGCCAGCACCAGCAGCGGCCTGCCCAGGGCGCACGCGGCGATGTAGGCGAAAAGCTCGACGGCGTACCCGGTCGTCAAGCCGAGCGCGATCTCCTCGGCCAGCGTCCGCTTCCCGGCGTACAACGCCCGGACGAGCAGCATGCCGGGAAACGTAAGCCCGACGGCGAGGTAAACGCCGAAAAGGGCCATCTCCGGAACGGAAACGCCGTAGAAAGTCAGCGCGGCGACGGTGAAAACGGCCATGGACGCCGCGGGAAGCCATCTCGAAACGGGCGGGGAGAACAGTCTCCGGCCCGGGGAATGGTTCTCTCCTCCGCCGCCTCCGGGAACGGCAGGCGCATGCTCCGGGGAACTCAGCGTGAAACCGCGAGCGGGAGAGGTCGTGTCCATGGAGCCAAGCCTGCTGGTAGCCCCACCCCCAACCCGCCGATGCCCCGGTCTCCGGCCGTTTCTTGCCGGTCATTTTGCGGGATCGGGGGTGACAGCCCGCATTCGCAGGTCTTCATTATCGAAACCCCCGGAACAAGGTAAATGACGGCCCTTTCGGTTGTTCACCAGTACGATTCACAGGCCAGCGCCGCTGTCACCTCTGACCTCGTGGGACATGCGCGAAAAAAGCCGGGACGACCGGCGGGAACACCACAGTCCTCACTCCGGAGGGAATCTCGGAACCTTTCCCCGCCCTGCCGCGACGACGGCCGGGCCTCACCACCCGACAGGACGCGGCACGACCGGAGCACCATCCCGAAAAGAGGGTGACATGAGAATTCTCCATATCGGATATCGGCTACCTCCAGAACGGGGCGGGAAGGAGCGCTACACCGCGCGCCTCGCCCAGGAGCAGCTTCTCCGCGGCCACCGGGTGGTGATCGCCCATCGGCACGGGCGGGTGCCGGACGGCGTGGAGACACTGCCGTTGACGCCGACCCGGGTGAGCCAGGTCATTTCCAGGAAGTCCGACGTGACCGCCTTCGCCATGGAGTGCGCGCACTCGCTCGCCCGCGCGGGCCGGATCGACGTCGTCAACGTGCACGGCGACCACCGGGAGGCGCTCGCCCTCGGCCCCGCCGCGCGGCGCCTGGGGATCCCCGTCGTCGTCACCGTCCACGGCGCGCTCACCTCGCGCCACCGGCCCATCATGCCGTGGGCCTTCCGCCAGGTGGACGGCTTCATCTCGATCGGCACCCGGCCGACGGACGACCTGCTCCGCGCCGGGGTGCCCGGCAGGCGGATCCGCACGATGTCCAGCGGCCTGGACCTCGGCCATCTGGCCGGTTTCCGGGCCCGGAGCTCCGTCGAACCCGGGCTGGTCGTCAGCGTCGGCTCGCTGGAGAAGGTGAAGAACCACGCCCTGACCATCAGGGCTTTCCGCGAGCTGCGGGCCGTACGGCCGCACGCTCGTCTCGTCATCGTGGGCGAAGGCGCGGAACGCGCCCATCTGCAGCAGCTCGCGGGCCCGGAGTCCGGCATCAGGTTCGCCGGGCAGATCTCCGGCGACGACGTCTACGCGCTGGTGAGCAGGGCCCAGGCCTTCGTGCTCTCCTCACGACGCTTTCCCACCATCGGGGAGGGCATCCCCACCGCCGCCCTGGAGGCCCTCGCCCTGGGAACCCCCGTCATCGTCTCCTCGGACGCCACGCTCGACCCGATCGTCGAGGACCGCGGTGCCTACCGGGTGTTCCGCAGCGAGTCCGCCGAGGAACTGGTGACGCACCTGCGGGCGGTGCTCGACGACGAGACGACCCGCCTTCACCTGGCCGAACGCGGCAGGACGGCCGTTTCCGGGCTCGACTGGCCGCTGGTGGCCGACCGTATCGAGGAGTGGTACGAGAGGTTCATGGCGGGCAGGACGTCCCCCCTTCCCGTGGAGGTGTCATGAAAGGCCCGCACGTCTGCGAGGTGATCAAGTCGCTGGACGTGGGAGGGGCCGAGGTCCTGCTGGTCGAGCGGTTGCTCGCCGCCCCCGCGACCGGCAAGCGCTACACCGTCGTGTGCCAGCAGGCGTCCTCCCAAGAGCTCCCCGACCGGCTGCGGTCGGCCGGTATAGGGGTCGTCGACCTCACCCCCTCCCCGCGGCACCTGCGGTGGGCGCACCTGGTGCGGACTGTCAGGTCGCTCAGGCCCCACGTGCTCAACGTCCACTCCCCCGTTCCCGCGTCCCTGCTGCGGCCCGCCTCCCGCCTGTGGAGCCCCAGGCCCGCCCTGGTCTCGACGGTCCACAGCGTGCGGTACCGCCTGCCGACGATGGCGCTCGACCGGGCGACGGGATGGCTGGACATCCGTACCGTGGCGGTCTCCCCGCAGGTGGCCAGGGCCGCGACGAGCTGGGGCTCACGCGGCCTCGTCACCCGGATCCACGGCGTCAGCGTGACGCGGCAGCGCGGCTGGGCCGCGGAGGCGGAGCGGACGAGACAGGAGTGGAACGTTCCTCCCGATGCCTTCCTCATCGTGCACACCGGCAACTTCCGTCCGCCGAAGAACCACGGCCTGCTCGTCGAGGCCGCGGCGCGGGTCCGCGAGCTGGACGCCCGCGCGGTTTTCCTGCTCGCCGGGTCGGGCCCGCTCAGGGAGCAGGTGACCCGCCAGGTCGCCGAACTGCGGCTGGACAACGTGCGCCTGCTCGGCCACGTGCCCGACGCGGCCCGCCTGATCGCGGCCGCGGACCTCCTCGTGCTCAGCTCCTCGTACGAGGGGCTCCCGGTCGTCGTCATGGAGGCGCT
This sequence comes from Streptosporangium sp. NPDC051023, assembly GCF_040689595.1. Classification (NCBI taxonomy): domain Bacteria; kingdom Bacillati; phylum Actinomycetota; class Actinomycetes; order Streptosporangiales; family Streptosporangiaceae; genus Streptosporangium; species Streptosporangium sp. NPDC051023. Next base: position 73,199 of record NZ_JBFBCE010000024.1, read on the forward strand.
CGCCGCGGGCGTCCCGGTCGTATCCACCTTCGTCGGCGGAGTGCCCGATCTGGTGGAGTCGGAGTGGAACGGCATACTCACCGCACCGGGGGACGCCGAGGCGCTCGCCGCGGCCGTGGCGCGGGCGATGCGTCCCGAGGTCCACGCCCGTCTCTGCCACGGCGCCCGGGACAGCGCGGACCAGGTCGACATCGGGGTGGCCGCGGAGTGGTTCGACCGCCTTTACGATGAGATCTGCCCATAGATGGCAAAAGTGCTTGAACGTGTGCTCCCGCGAATGCGCCCGCCCGGCGGGCGCCATCTGCGCACCTTCACATCGCTGACCACGGCGGGCCTGAGCGAGGCGATCCTGCCCTCGCTCACCCTCATCGCCCTGGTCCGCTCCGCCGGAGCGGAGAGATCAGGACAGGTCATCTTCGCCCAGTCCCTGGCGAGCATCTGGTTCCTGCTGTGTGACCCCCGGCCCGAGGACGCGGCACAGCGGTTCGTCCCGATCGAACAACGGCGCAGCGGTCACGGCTCCGCGCTGTTCCTTCGCCTGCTGCGCTGGGACGTGGTGATCGGCGTCGCCGCGACCTGCGTCGGGCTCCTGGGGACGGCGGCCGCCCGCCCGCTCGGCCTCGCCACGGACGAGTTCGCGCTCATGCTCTGTCTCGCGATCGCCACGCGCGGGGCCATGGCCTCGCACGGCACCGCGGGCGCGGCCTTCGCACTGGCCGACCGGCTTCGCGACCTCGGCCTGATCCGCCTGAGCTGCGCGGTCGTGTCGTCCGGGCTGACGATGGGCGGGCTGTTCGCCGGTGGCCCCCTGGGCTACCTCGCAGGTCAGGCGCTGGGCGCGCTGGTGATGGCGGCGGTGCTGTACGGGCGGGCGACGCGGGTGCTCCTCGCGGCGCTCGGGCCCGCGACGGCGCACGTCCGGTTCCCCGCGGACCTGGCGGGTTTCTCCGTCAAGGCCTCCGTCGGGACCTTCGTCGCCGGAGTCTCAGACTCGGGGATCCTGGCCGTCGCGGCCATGCTCGGCGGCCCGAGCCTGGCGACCATCCTGAAGATCGCCACAGCCCCGGGACGGCTGTATGCGAACCTGGTCATCCCGGTCGCCGCGATGCTCTACCCCCGGCTGGCCCAGGCGGCGGCCGAGGAGGACGGCAGGGTGCTCATCAGGAGGGACCTCGTCCGGGCGACCCTGATGCTCGCGGTGGCCGGCGCGGCCTGCCTCGCGGTGACGCTCCCGGTCGTCAACGACGTCCTGGGGATGATGTACGGGCACCAGTACGCCGAGATCGGGACGGTCGCCGCGCTGATCCTGGCCGCCGAGTGCGTGCGGGGGCTCGTGTGCTGGTCGAACGTTCTTCCCCTCGCCGTCGGCAGGCCGAGCTGGCGGCTCGGCTACCTGACCGCGGAGGGGCTCCTCCTGCTGGGCGCGCTTCTCACCGCGGGCCGGATCGCCTCGGATGCCTTCGGGACCTCGCTCCTCTACGCGTGCGGGGCCCTGACCGTCGCCGTGCTCGGCGTGACCGTGTGGATCACATTGCTGCGCCGGATCGTCAACGAGGGCGGATAGCGGGAGACCACTCCTCCTCCCCCCGCCGTTCCTCCCCCGGTGCCGCCGCCTGTCCTCCCTCGGGAGCCCTGTTCCAGGCGACCGCGGAAAGCAGACTGGTGACCATGATGATCGGCATGCGCTGGCGGAAGATGAGACCGATGTTGGCCATGGTGGTCGCGTAGGCGACCATGCTGGGAACGATGAACAGCAGGAGGGTCCAGAACATGCTGCGGTCGTGATCCCACAGCCTGCGGGCCCCGCGCACGGCGCTGTAGAGAAGGTAGTACCAGACGATCACTTCGATCTTGCCGAGCTGCAGCGTCATGGTCCCCTCCATCCAGGGGAAAGGCGACAGGAGCGTGTAGAGGAGTTTGGGACCGAGCGCGCCCCACGGGCTGCCGCTGTCCTCGAACGTCACCCCCGACTCCTCGCTGGCGACGGCACGGCGGAGATCGTCCGACTGCCCGTACTCGAGCTGCTCCTGCATCGTCCCGATAGGGCCCTCGTCGGCGGCGATCCCGAAAAGGGCGAGAACAGCGCCGAGCACCACGGACAGGACGGCCATGACGCGGAAGGACGGGGCCCGCTTCGAGCCCATGAGGCTGAGGACCAGCGAGGGACCGCACATGAAGACCATGTAGGGGCGGACGTGCCACAGCGCCCACAGAAGAGGACACAGGACGATCAGCTTACGGATGTCGAAACGCCTCATGTTCGAACACGCGAGGCCGAGGCAGGCCACGACGAGGAAGGCGTTGAAGCCGTCCTTGAACATGTCGGACGTGTGCACGAGGAACGCGGGCGTGAACGCGGAAATGACAAGCAGAATGAACGCCGAGCGTTCGTCCGCGCCAAGGAGGCGCGCGAACCTGTACATCACGACGCACAGTCCGCAGGCGAGGAGTGCGACGACCGCCGTGCAGGCCAGCGGGGCCTTTCCCTCGCACAGGTAGATAACGAGCGCGAACAGATTACACGGGACCGCGACGGATTTCAGGGATCCAACCTGCTCGGGGGCGACGAAATAGATGCCCCCCCTTTTCCACTCCTCCGCCATCGCCATTGATATGGATTCGTAGGTGAGGTTGTCACCGCCGTACCAGGCGCTCCCGCTTCGCATGAGCAGGACATGGACGACCAGCCTCGCGGCGAAAGCGGCGAGCAGCACGGGCAGCGCCCGCCGAGCCACATCCACGTCGAAGTTCGCACGGACAAGAAAGATAAGCGCGACCACGGCGGCAGCAACGACAATGTACTCCATGAAAAACCATCTCCAGTCCGCCTTAAAGTCACCTACCGGGGAATGCCTGGCCGTCGAGGACGTCTCCTCCGCCCACCGGCACCACTGCCCAGCTCACAGGGTCGGCGGCAGCGCTGATACGGCGTCACGACACCACCCATCGGGGGCATCCCGTTCCGCACCGATCCCGGCATTTCGCTTCTATCTTCCGTTTCACCACATCCCACCTTGCGGATGCTTCGGCAAGCAGATATACGGAGAAATCATCATCATGGCGACCGAAAGCTCCCACCTTCGCCCCGGAAAAGGTACACGCGCCGGACGGCTAAATCCATAAACAAGCGTGCTGCAGGGGTAATGTTCTCGAAAACCAATGACTCCCTCCCGTTTCAGCCCCCTCCGGCCCCGCCCGCCGCCTATCGCGCCTGGATCACGTACAGGTAGGAGATAGGGAAACATTTCACCACCACCGTTATGGCAACGCCGAACGGGTTGAATCCCCCGCTAGCTTCTCCGACATGTCTCTGATCCATCGTTGAGGAGCACGTGATGCGGGACAGTCGGATTCGTGTCATGGAGATCATCGCCAGGATGAGCGGCGGTGCCGCCAGGCACGTCATCGAGCTACACCAGCTACGAAACTCGGAGGAGTTCGACCACCGCGTTTACACGGGCTACGTCGACGTGGACGAAAGCGACCTCATGCGACTGCGAAACACCGCCGTCCCGGTGCACCGGGTTCCCGGCCTCGGCAGATCGATCAGGCCGACCGACGACTATCGCGCGCTCACCCACCTGATCACGGTCATGCGCGAGTTCCGGCCGCACGTCGTCCACACCCGGACGGCGAAGGCCGGAGCCCTGGGCCGGCTGGCGGCACGCCTGTCCGGTGTAGGCCCGGCGCGGGTGCACACGTTTCACGGCCATCTCCTGTACGGATACTTCTCAGGGCCGAAGCGATACCTCTACGTTCAGGCGGAGCGGTTTCTCGCCTCCATGTCCGACCGCCTCGAAACGGTCGGCTTCCAGGTTCGCGACGACCTGCTGAAAGCCGGGATCGGCCGTCCGGAACAGTACGTCGTCATTCCGCCAGGCATTCAGCTCGATGCCGTCCCCGACCGGGCGACCGCCCGATCCCTGCTGGAGCTTCCGCCCGACGCCCCCGTGGTCGCCTTCGTCGGCCGCCTCACCCGGGTGAAGCGGCTGGATCGGCTCGTCGACACGGCCGACGCGGTGCTGCGGCGGATCCCCGACTGCCACTTCGTCATCTGCGGAGGCGGCGAGCTTCGCGACGAGGTCGAACAGAGCATCGCACCGTTCCGGCACGCCTTCCGCCTCCTCGGCTGGAAAAAGGATGTGGAGACGGTCTACGCCGCCGCCGACGTGGTCCTGCTGACCTCCGACAACGAGGGCACGCCGCTGACGCTCATCGAGGCGGGAATGGCGGGAAAACCAGCCGTCTCCACGCGGGTGGGAAGCGTGGCCGAGGTGGTCAGGCACGGCGAGACCGGCCTGCTGGCCGCGTGCGACGCGGAGGAACTGGCGGAGCAGACCGTGCGGCTGCTGTCGGACCCGGTGCTCGCCCGCCAAATGGGGGAAACCGCCCGCAGGTGGACACACTCCTCGTTCGGCGCGGAACGCTTCGTCACCGACACCGAGGCCCTCTACCGATCACTGAGCGAGGAGCGCCAGGACTCCCGGGCGCGTACCTGACCGACCAAATCTCTTACGGATCCAACAGGGGAAGCACGTGAGCGAAACATCTAAGACCACATACCTGCTGACGGGTGGCAGCGGGTTCGTCGGGTCGCACCTGGCCGACGCCCTGCTCGCCCGCGGCGACTCCGTCGTGGTCCTGGACAACCTGTCGACCGGCAGGCTCGTCAATCTCAGCCCCCACCCCGAACTGCGTTTCGTACAGGGGTCGGTGCTGGACGAGCTCATGGTCGACGAGCTGATCCATCAGTGCGACGTGGTCGTCCACCTCGCAGCGGCGGTCGGCGTCAAGCTGATCGTCGAACAGCCGCTGCGCTGCCTGACGACCAACATCCGCGGTTCGGAGATCGTCATCGAGGCCGCGCACCGGTACCGGAAAAAACTCATGATCACCAGCACGAGCGAGATCTACGGCAAGAACTCCTCCGGCCCGCTGCGGGAGGACGCCGACCGCATCCTCGGCAGCCCCGCCGTGGTGAGATGGGCCTACAGCACCGCCAAGGCCGTCGACGAGATCCTCGCCAACGCCTACCACAAGGAACGCGGCCTGCCCACGATCGTCGTGAGGCTGTTCAACACCGTCGGCCCCCGGCAGAGCCCGGCCTACGGCATGGTCATCCCGCGCCTGGTCGAGCAGGCCCTGCGCGGTGTACCTCTGACGGTGTTCGGCGACGGCACCCAGACCCGCTGTTTCGCCCACGTCGCGGACGTCACCGACGCGCTGCTGCGGCTCCTCGACCACGAGGCCGCGATCGGCCAGACCTTCAACATCGGCTCGCCGGACGAGGTGAGCATCCTGGAGCTCGCCAAGTCGGTCATCGAACTCACCGGATCGACCGCGGGAGTCGACCTCATCCCGTACGCGGAGGCCTACGTGGCGGGGTTCGAGGACATGACCCGCAGGGTTCCCGACACCACGAAGCTCCGCATGCTCACCGGGTGGGAGCCCCGCAGGACGCTCGACGACATCCTCGTGGAGACCATCGCCCACGCCCGGCGCGAGACGGCCGCCGTGAAGGACCCGGCGAACGTGTGACCGGAAGGCCGCAAGACGCCCCATCCGGGACGCCGTCGCCCCGAGCCGCGGGCCGCGGCGTCCTGCCCGGCCCGCCTCCCCCCGGAGACCTCTGAGAACGCGCGTGCCGGACAGCCGGAAAGGCCCGGAAGGGCGCGCTGATCATGTACGTGACTGCCAAGCTACCGAGAGGTGACTGTGAAGATCGTTGTGACCGGTGGGGCTGGGTTTATCGGCGCGAACCTGTGCGAGGAACTGTCCCGGCGCCCCGATGTCTCCCAGATCCTCGTCCTTGACGACCTGAGCTCCGGCTCCCTGGCGAACCTGAGGAACACCAGGGCCGACTTCGTCCACGGCAACATTCTGGACCGCTCCCTGCTGAAGGAGGTGATGAGCGGCGCGGACGCGGCCGTGCACCTGGCCGCCCGCCCGTCCGTGGCGATGTCGGTCGACGATCCCGAAGGATCGCACGAGGTGAACGCGACGGGCACCCTGCGGGTGCTGGAGGCCTGCCGCGCCGAGGGCGCGTACGCCGTCGTCGCCTCCTCGTGCGCCGTCTACGGTGACAGCGCGGAGAACCCGAAACACGAGGACCTCCCGACCAGGCCGCTGAGCCCGTACGGCGCGAGCAAGCTGGCCACGGAGGCGTACACCCTGTCCTACGCGGCCAGCTTCGGCATGCGCGCCCTGGCCCTGCGGTTCTTCAACGTGTACGGCCCCTTCCAGCCCGCCGACCACGCGTACGCCGCGGTCGTCCCCGCCTTCGTCGACGCCGCGCTCCGGGGCGACCCCCTGCGCGTCCACGGCGACGGCCTGCAGACCAGGGACTTCACGTTCGCCGAGACGGTGGTCGCGGTGCTCGTCGACGCCGTCATGCGTGAGGTGACCAGCGAGACCCCCGTCAACGTCGCCCACGGCATCCAGGTGTCGCTGCTCGAACTGGCACGGGAGCTCAGCGGGGTGCTGGGACGGCCTCTCGAAATCCGCCACGAGCCACCGCGAAAGGGCGACATCCGGGACTCGCGGGCGTCCTGCGACCGGCTGCGCCTGCTGTTTCCCGACATCGTCCCGGTCTCCCTGGAGCTCGGGCTCAGGCGCACAGTCGACTGGTTCGAGCAGACGGTGACGACGAACGTCCGGAGATCACAGTGATCTCCGGAGGGTCTCTCGCCGTCGCCGCGTCAACGGGTGCGGCGGCGTTCGTCCTCGTGGCCATGTTCACCGAGCTGACCCGGCGGTTCGCGCTGCGCCTCAAGATCGTCGACCGCCCGGCGGCGAGCAGGCCGCATCGCCGCCCGACGCCCTATCTCGGAGGCATCGCCATCGTGGGGGGAACGCTCCTGCCCGCGGCGACGCTGATCCGGGACTGGAACCTCCAGATCGTCATGATCATGATGAGCGGCGTGCTCGTCTCCCTGCTCGGGGTGATCGACGACTGCAGGCCGCTGAGACCCGTGTGGCGGCTCGCCGTCGAAACGGTCGCCGCGGCCCTGGTCGTGGCCTCCGGAGTGCGCGTCGAGTTCTTCAGCGGCGTCGAGTTCTTCGGCAACTGGATCGACACGGTGGGCACGCTGATCTGGATCGTGTTCGTCACCAACTCGTTCAACATGATCGACAACACCGACGGCGTCCTCGGAACCATCAGCGCCGCCAGCGCGGGCATACTGGCCGTCACCGCGCTCATCGCGGGCCAGCAGGCCGTCGCGCTGCTCCTGCTGTCCATGGCGTTCGGCTGTCTCGGCTTCGTCGCCCACAACTGGAACCCCGCCCGGATCTTCATGGGTGACGCGGGCTCGCTGTTCATCGGTTTCACCCTGGCCACGTGCGCGGTCACGGTCTTCGGGCAGGTGGAGCCGGTCAAGGCCGTACCGGGGCTCCTGCTGTTCACCTTCATCCCGGCGCTCGACACCTGTCTGGCGATCGTCGCCCGTCAGCGGGCGAGACGCCCCTGGCTGATCGCGAGTCCCGACCACCTGGCGCATCGCTGTGTCGCCGCCGGTTTCACCCCGCGTCAGATCGCGCTGGTCATGAGCGGCGCGACCACGGCGACGAGCCTGCTCGGAATGCACGTCCTGCTCGGCTGGGTGCCGGGAACCGTCTCGCTCGCGGGGCTCGCCTGCGCCGGTGTGGCGCTCGTGACGTTCCTGGTGAGAGCGCCGGGCCGGTATCCCGCTCCCACCCCCCGCGTGCGCCGTACGAAAAGCACGGCCATGGCCTCTTCCGAAGGAAGGCACTGAATACGGTGGATCTGCTCTATTACATACGGCTCATGCGCAGGAACTGGCTGCTCATCCTCCTGTCGCTGGCCCTGGGCGTGGCCGCGGCGTTCACCGTGACGGCGAACACGCCACCCAAGTACGTCGCGACGATCTCCATGCTGGTCTCCGGTTACGACAAGGAGGGCAGTCTCTCCACGGCCTACCAGGCGGGGATGCTGTCGCAGCAGAGGGTGCAGTCCTACGCCACCCTGCTGTCGAGCCGCCGGGTGGTCAGTCAGATCGCCTCGGGTGAGGAGGTGGCGCGAATCCAGGCGAACATCACGGTCGAGGCCGTTCCCTCGACCGTTCTGCTGCGTGCCACGGTCTCCGACACCGATCCGGCGCGCGCCGCGCGAACGGCCAACGCGCTGGGCGAGGCGTTCTCCCGGATGATCAACGAGATCGAGCGCCCGACACCGAACAGCCGCCCGACCGTCAAGGTCACGATGGTCGACCAGGCGGACGTCCCCACCGTCCCGATCAGCCCGAGGCCGACGGTCAACCTGGCGATCGCCATCGCGATCGCGCTGTTCGTCGGCATCGGCTCACTCGTCCTGCGCGACCGCCTGGACACGACCATCAAGTCCAGCGAGACATTGCAGCAGGCGTCGAAGAGCTCGGTCCTCGGGATCATCGACTACGAGCGGGACGCGCGGCGTCATCCCCTGATCGTCAGAAAGGAGGGCCGCTCCTCTCGCTCGGAGGCGTTCCGCTCGCTCCGCACGAACCTGCAGTTCATCGGCATCGACCGGCAGCCGAAGTCGCTCGTGGTCACCAGCTGCCTGCCGGGCGAGGGCAAGTCCTCGACCTCGGCCAACCTGGCGATCACGCTGGCGCAGGCCGGCTGGCGGGTGATCCTGGTGGACGGCGACCTACGCCGCCCAAGCATCCCTGGCTACCTCGGGATAGAGGGGGCGGTCGGGCTGACGGACGTGCTGATCGACAAGGCACGGCTGGAGGAGGCCGTCCAGACCTGGAGCGAGCCGAACCTGTCGGTCCTGCCCAGCGGCAGGATCCCGCCGAACCCGAGCGAGCTGCTGGCATCGCGGGGCATGCGCCAGATGCTCGCCACGCTGAGCGAGACGTACGACATGGTGATCATCGACGCGCCGCCGCTGCTGCCCGTCACCGACGCCGCGACGCTCGCGGCGATATCCGACGGCACGCTGCTGGTCGCGCGATACGGCAAGACCCGGCGGGAGCACCTCGCGCGCGCCGTCGACGCGCTGTCCTCGATCAACGCCCGCGTGGTGGGAAGCGTGCTGAACTTCACCCCGGCCAGGAGCAACCGGCACTACGGCTACGGGTACGACCCCAAGGTCAAGACACTGACGAGCGTGTGAGCAGCCGGAGCGGGACGGCCAGCGAAAGCGCGATCATCCGTCCCGCCGCCCGGTGCGCCCGCCGGGAGCGCCCATAGGGGTCGGGGACATCGGGCCGGTCGACCCGGACCAGCCCGCGCAGCGACCGTGCCTCGGCGACCAACGCGCGGGCCCGCAGCACAGGGTCGTCATGCCCGGTGACCGCCTCCTCCGACACGGCCTGGGCGAGCGTGCCGAACTCGGCGATGGTGAAGGCCCGCGTCGCGGCGGGCAGGTGCCCGGCCACCGACTCCGCGCGGTGCCTGGCGGTCGCGGTCAGCACGAGATCGGCGGCGGCGACCAGTTCCCCGGTCAGCGGCCGGGAGACGAAGCCCTCCGGGTCACCGCCGAGGCGGACCAGGACCTGGCGCGCCCGCTCGGCCATCCGCATTCCCGGCTCGGCGTGGGTGCCCGCGCTGGTCACCCCGAACTCCGGACACCCCTCGAGCGCGCGCCTGGCCAGCCGTTCCGCCAGCGGAGAGCGGCAGATGTTGCCGGTGCACACGAACAGGATGTGGAAACCGGCGTCTTCCCGTGGTGTCGGCACCGCTCGTACATCCCTCCGGCGTCGTGGATCCCGGCCTTCGCATCCTGGCGGCGCGATCCTCGGTGGTGCGGTCCTCGGCGGCGCGGGTGCCCATCCCTCGCTGAGCGCGACGGTAGACCTCCCGGTACGGCCACCCGCCCCCGGCACGTCGGATTTTGCGCTTTCCTGGCCGGTGCCGTCAGGGAGCTTCGCCCGCGACCGGGCAGCCCGCCGGGTCCTGGACGACCTCGGTGTGCTGGGGACGGACCAGCGGCTGCACCGGGGTCACCGGCGGCACGGCGGAGGCGGGTTCCAGCAGGTCGAGTTCAAGCGTCCTGGACTGCCGGGGCCCCAGCTCCAGCAGCGTGGAGTAGACGGGGTGGGAACGCTCGACCTCGCTGATGAGCCGCACACGGTCACCGTCGAGCCGCGCGGCGCGAAGCTTCGTCCCGGCCCCGGCGTACAACGAGACCCACAGCAGGTTGGACCCGGCGGCGTGCACGCGTTTCGGGGAGTCGAGACGGTTGGTGACGTAGACGGGCAACTCACCCTGCGGCACGTCGTTGACGAGCTTGACCCGCACCTTCGCCGGCCGCAGGCCCCCCTGGCACGGGCCCAGCTCGTAGTGGACAGAGCGGTCCAGATAGTAGTCGAGCTTGCCACCCGCCGAGTTGTTGACCACCAGCCCGGCGAACGGCCCGGGGCGCTGCGGCAGCACGCCACCGAGCGGGGTCTCGGACAGCATCCGCTGCTCGGCCTCCCTGCGGCTCCAGACCTGGATCCTCCGCTCGCTCACCATGCGGGACAGCACCGTGAACAGCCTGTTCGGTCCCACGGAGGACTCGGTCAGCGCGTCGCCGACCGTGCCCGCGACCTCGACGAGGAACCGCTTGCGTTCCCTGGGGTCCGGATAGCGGGCATAGGCCTCGCGCTCGGTGAGATCGACGACGTTCTGCGCGGTCAGCGTCTCCCCACTGGGAAGGACGACCGGCCCGATCAGCTCCAGCAGGTAGGAAAGACCGACCGGGTCGGTGGCGACGGCGCCGTCGAGACGCCGCTTGTTCTGCCGCTCCCACAGCTCGGCCCAGGTGCCTGCGGCGTACGGGAAATGCGGGGAGAGGTTGGAAACGGACAGCATCCTGGTGGCGTCCCGCCCGTAGCGGGCGCGGTAGTCGAGGCCGTAGTCGGCGACGGGGGTGGTGCTCTCACCGAGGCCGGTGTTCGCGGAAAGACCGCCGATGCCGATCTCGCCGTGCTCCGCCTCCAGGACGCCGAACGCGCCGACCAGACCTCCGGTGCCCCGCGCCTCGGCGTTGGTCTGGAAGGCCAGAAAGTAGCGGCGCGATCCTTCGTGCCCCAGCATCGGGGGCAGCAGGGCGGCGGCGGTCGCCGCGTCACCCAGCCAGCCGCGCAACCGGTCGACCTCGCCGAGCGCGGTCGCGCGCGCCTGGTCCAGCAGGTCTATCCCGGTCCGCGCCGGGGTGGCCGCCAGGCGGGTATCCACTCCGGCGAGCCGGGTCGCGGCGGCCTCGAGAACCGGTGCCGCCGCGTCGAGGGCGGCCAGCGTCTGCCGCATGTCCCCCAGCGAGCGTGCTCTCGCCGCCACGAGCGCGGCCCCTGCCTCCTGGACGCCGGTCAGCACGTCGGTCAGCTCCGCGGCGGTCTCGGCGAGCCCGCGCACGGTGGTCGCGCCCTTCCCCACCAGAGGGGCCTGCGCGATCATCGCCCAGTCCAGGCCACTGGTCAGCCGCCGTGCCTCGGCCGCGGGCCGCCGCGCCTGCGCGAGCGCCCCGGCCATGGAGCCGAGGTCGCCCGCGTCAGCCAGCATGCGCAGCCTGAGCAGCGCGTTTCTGGTCTCCTCGAGCCGGTCCCGCACGCTCAGGCCCAGGTAGGCCGACCAGCTCCCGGCCAGCGCGAGCGCGAAGGCCGGGATCAGCAGACCCGCCGCGACGACTCGTCGCCTCTTCCTACTCGGCACTGGAGGAGTGGCGACCGGAAAGCTTCCTCAGATGTTCTGCGAACTGGTCGGAGAGCTCGTGGTCGGCGAAGCGGTGGCCGGTGAACCTACGGTCGGTGAAACCCTGGTAGCCGGACCAGTGGTTGCCGGACTCGCGGCTCTCCGGCGTCACGACGCGGAGCCTTCCCTGCTCCTGGACCGCCATCCCACCGCCACCGCCACCGCCGCCGCCACCGCCACCACGGCCGCCGCCGCCACCGCCACCGCCACGGCCGCCGCCACCACCGCCACCACCGCCGCCGTGACCACCGTGACCACCGTGACCACCGCCGCCGCCGTGACCACCGTGACCGCCGCCGCCGCCCGGGCGGGGATGTGGCGGGCGTGGTGGGTAGGGCGGTGGCTTCATGTGCGTGATGGACGCCGCAGTGGACGCGCAGGTCTCCGCGGCCGCTGTTCCCGTGGTCACGGGCATCAGCCCGGCCGTCCCCAGCGCCACTCCGAGAAGAACGGGTATCGCGTGTTTTCCAGCCATTTCAAACTCCCCGCCAGCGTTGAATTCAGGCTCTAGGCGATGTCATTCGAAATATGAGCGACATCTCCACGGAACCCGTTATATCGACCACCGGAAAGGGGAGCCCCCACGACCTGCGGGCCTTACCGAAGGATCGCCGACTGTTCTCCGTCCGTTGACGCTGGATGAACGAACGTCCGGCACGGCCGTGCCCCGCGCGGAAAAGGCGCGGGATCGGTCGAACGGAAGGTCACGGGGAGCGGAGCCCGTGAAAAGGCCAGGGAAGCGGCGGGATCAGCGGGCGCCCGCCTCGAGCCGGTAGACGGAACCACCGAGGCTGAGGGCGTAAAGCTCGCCTTCGTGGTCCTCCCCGAAGGACGACAGCTGCTCGACCCGGCCCACGTCCTCGCCGAGCCCGGGACGGTCCGCGGCGACGGACCTGACCCATCCCGCGCAGAAATCACCGTAGAGAAAACGCCCCGCCAGATCGGGAATGCGTGTGCCCCGGTACACAAAACCCGCGATGACCGAGCAGTTCCCTCCCTCGTGCAGGGGATACTCGATGACCGGGTCGACCGTTCCCGCTTCCGCCTCTCCCTTGAAGGGATGTTTTCCCTCCTTGCGATTCCATCCGTAGTTCACGCCGCCCTTTCCCTTCGGTGCGAAATCGACCTCCTCCCAGGAGTTCTGGCCGACGTCGCCGATCCACAGATCGCCCGTCTTCCTGTCGAAGGAGAACCGCCAGGGGTTGCGCAGACCGTAGGCCCATATCTCGGGTCTGGCTCCCCTCGTGCCTACGAAGGGGTTGTCTCCCGGCACCCGGTACGGTGTGCCGCGCGGGTCGATTCTGAGGATCTTCCCCAGCCAGGTGCCCGTGTTCTGGCCGTTGCCCTGCGGGTCTCCCCCGCTGCCGCCGTCGCCGAACGCGATGTAGAGGTAGCCGTCAGGCCCGAAGGCGAGCTGCCCGCCGTTGTGGTTGGCGTACGGCTGCCGCTGGAAGAGCACGTCCCTGCGCGCGGTGGCCTTGCCGTCGGCGAAGGCCCACTCGGTGACGTGGGTGTTCCCGTCGGCGTCGGTCCAGTCGAGGTAGAGGAAGTCGCCGTCCGGGTGGAAGGCGACGCCGAGCAGACCCTGCTCGTTTCCGTCGCTCACCTCTGAGGAGAGGTCGACGACGGGGTCCGGCACGACCTTGCCATCCCTCACCGCGCGCAGTCGTCCGGTCTGCTCGGCGATGTAGAGCGTCTGGTCGCCCTTGCGCACGGCCATCGCCACCGGCATGTCGAGCCGGGCGAACTCGATGAACCGCACCGGTGAGACCGACGGCAGGGCCGCGGGACCGGACGCGGCGGGGGCGGAGGTGGAACAGGCCGCGGAGGAGGCCATCAGCACCGCGCACAGCACGGCGGGCCCGGTCCTGCGGAAGATCGACGTGTTCCTCATGCTTCAATCATGAGTGACGCGCTCCCCCGGCGCCGGACGTCGGACCCGGCGTTCTTCCGGACCCGGCGAGCCGGTGAACGCGCCCGATCTCAGGATCTAGACTGCGGGCATGCCTTCAGCACTGATCACGGGCGCGACGGCCGGCATCGGTGCCGCCTTCGCCCGCCGTCTGGCCGCGGACGGATTCTCCCTCATCCTGGTCGCCCGCGACGAGGAGCGCCTGACCGCCTCCGCTGAGACTTTGCGCCTGCGGTACGGGGTCGAGACCGAGGTGCTCGCCGCCGACCTGGCCACCGAGGAGGGCCTGGAGAAGGTCGAGGGGCGGCTCCGCCGGGGAGTCGACCTGCTGGTCAACAACGCCGGTTTCGGCCACCCCGGCTCGTTCCTCGAGGTTTCCGTCTCCGACGAGCTGCGGATGCTGAAGGTGCACTGCGAGGCGGTGCTGCGGCTGACGCTGGCCGCGCTGCCCGGCATGCGGAAGCGTGACCGGGGCGCGGTTGTCAACGTGGCGTCGGTCGCGGCGTTCTTCAACCGCGGCACCTACAGCGCCTCGAAGGCGTGGGTGGTCAACTACAGCGAGTCGACGGCCGCGGAGCTGGTGGGGACCCGCGTGCGGGTGATGGCGCTGTGCCCGGGGTTCGTCAGGACCGAGTTCCACGAGCGCGCCTCGATGGACACCTCCGGCATCCCGAGCTTCCTATGGCTGTCGGCGGACGACGTGGTGAACGAGGCCATGCGTGACCTGGCCCTCGGCAAGCGGGTGAGTGTGCCCGACCTGCGCTACAAGGTCATCGTCGGGGTGGGCAAACTGATCCCCCGCGGCCTCGCGGCCCGGTTTTCCCGCGGCCTCGGCCGCAAGTAGCGCGGCTGGCCGTACGGCCCGCGGACAGAGCCCGCGCCCGGCACCGGCCGCCACGCGCGGGAGAGCCGCCGGGGCGCCCGGAGGACGGACAGGGCCGCCAGGACGGTGGAAGGACCCGTGCCGCAGGAGGGGGTTGCGGCGCGGGCCCTTCCGGTCTGCGGGACCGGTCAGACGTGGAGGTTGGCCGGGTGGCCGATCGCCAGGCCGGAGACCGGGTCGAAGAAGTGCAGGTTGCGGGTGTCGACGACCAGCTCGACGGTCTGGCCGGGACGGACGTGGCTGCGGGAGTTGACGCGGGCGGTCCACAGCGACTTGTCGCCGACCAGCGGCAGGGTCGCCTCCTCGTCCTCACCGGCGTCGGCCGCGGCGACGGTGTCCTGGTGCTGAACCGGCGGGGCGTCGATCAGGAACAGGACGTTGATCTCGGAGCCGAGCTCCTCGGTGACCTCGGCACGGACCTGCAGGCGGCTCCAGCTCCCGGCCGCGCCGTTGGCGGCGACGGCGTCGTCGAAGTCGGAGGGCCGGATACCCAGGATGACCTTCTTGCCGAACCACTGGTCGAGACCGGGCTTGTCGGCGAAGCTCTCGTTCGGCACCGGCAGCTTGAGGCCGGCGAAGGAGACGAAGGCACCGCCGTCGCCGCGGACCAGCTCGGCGTTGACGAAGTTCATCGACGGTGAGCCCATGAAGCCCGCGACGAACAGGTTGACCGGGCTGTCGAAGAGGTTCTGCGGGGTGTCGACCTGCTGGAGCAGGCCGTCGCGCAGGACGCAGACGCGGTCGCCGAGGGTCATGGCCTCGACCTGGTCGTGGGTGACGTAGACGGTGGTGACGCCGAGGCGATCGTGCAGGGTGTTGAGGGAGGCGCGCATGGAGACGCGGAGCTTGGCGTCCAGGTTGGACAGCGGCTCGTCCATGAGGAAGGCCTGCGGCTCGCGCACGATGGCGCGGCCCATCGCGACACGCTGACGCTGACCGCCGGACAGGGCGGCGGGCTTGCGCTTGAGGTACTGCTCAAGGCCGAGCATCTTGGCGGCCTCGTTGACCCGCTTGGAGATCTCCGCCTTGGGCATCTTGCGGAGCTTGAGGCCGAAGGCGAGGTTCTCCTCGACCGTCATGTGCGGGTAGAGCGCGTAGTTCTGGAAGACCATGGCGATGTCGCGGTCCTTCGGAGGCAGGTGGTTGACCACCCGGCCGCCGATGGCGATCTCACCGCCACTGATGTCCTCAAGGCCGGCGATCATGCGCAGGGCGGTGGACTTGCCACAGCCGGACGGGCCGACCAGCACCATGAACTCGCCGTCCTTGATCTCAAGGTCAAGGCCGTTCACGGCTTTTACACCGCCTGCGTAGATCTTGTCGACTTTGCTGAGAACGATGGATGCCATGGACAGTCCTTAGCGCCTCGGGCCAACCCCGCGTTCACCCGACATGGATACGTTTTCATGCATCTCACAGGAAAGGATGATCCATGTCAAGGCCTTGCCCGGTACTGCCTAGTCAATGCGGCCTCCGTTATCTCTCCGCACTGGATCGAATACGGAAAACATGATGGAATCGTTTCCATGAACATGCGTCGTACGACCATCAAGGACGTCGCGGAGGCGGCGAGGGTCGGGGTGGCCACGGTGTCGCGGGTCCTGTCCGGCGGATCGGCCAGCCCCGAGACCAGGGAGCGGGTACTGACGGTCGCGGCCCAGCTCGACTACCGGCCGAGCGCGCTCGGCCGCAACCTGCGCCAGCAGCGCTCGGGGGGGATCGGGCTGTTGCTGCCCGACATCACCGACACCTTCTACGGGCGCCTGGCCGACGGCGTGCTCGCCTGCGCGCGTTCCGCGGGCGAGCCGGTGATCCTGGGCACAACGGGCGACGACGAGGAACGCGAGGCCGAGCTGATCGGCATGCTGCTCGAACAGGGCGTCGACCGGGTGATCGCGGTGCCCTCTGGAGACTCCGAGATCTGGGCCCCCACCCTGCGGGCGGGGCTCACCACGGTGTTCGCGCACCGCAACGCGGCCGGGCGGGACGAGGTGCCCTCGGTGCTGGCCGACGATCGTACGGGCGTGCGGACCGCGATCGACTACCTGACCGGGCTGGGCCACCGTCGCATCGCCTACCTTGGCGGCCCCGGGCAGAAGCAGCGCCTGGCCGCCTTCCGGCAGGCGCTCGGAGCCCTGGTCGACGAGGAGCTGATCGTGCTCGCCCGCGGCACCAGGGACTCCGCGTACGCCGCCGCCGCGGGGCTGTTCCAGCACCGCCCCGACCTGACCGCCGTGCTGGCCGGGGGCAACCTGCTGGGTGAGGCGGCCGTGCTCGCCGCCAGAGAGCTCGATCTGCGGGTGCCGAGGGACCTTTCGCTGGTCATGTTCGATGACGTGCCCTGGGCCGAGCTGTGTTCTCCCCCGCTGACGGTGATCGCCCAGCCCGCGCGGGACATCGGCTACCGCGCGGCCGAGCTGGTGCTCCGCGCGGGCGGCAGGCGCCCGCGCGGCGTGCTCCTGCCGACCGAGCTGATCGTCAGAGGGAGCTGCGGGCCTAGAGGGACTTCTCGATCGCCGCGATGACGGCCGGGTCGTTGGGCTCAACGCGCGGGCGGAACCTGGCCAGCACCTCCCCGTCCCGCGAGACCAGGAACTTCTCGAAGTTCCACTGGATGTCCCCCGCCTCGCCGTCGGCGTCCGGCGTCCGGGTGAGCGAGTCGTACAGCGGGTGCCGCCCCTCGCCGTTGACGTCCGCCTTGGCGAGCAGCGGGAAGTCGACACCGTAGGTGGTCGAACAGAACTCCTGGATCTCTTCCGGGCTGCCGGGCTCCTGCCCCATGAACTGGTTGCAGGGGACCCCGACGACGGTGAACCCCGCCTCGCCGTAGGCCTTCTGGAGCTCGACCAGCCCGGCGTACTGCGGAGTCAGCCCGCACCGGGAGGCGACGTTCACGACGAGGACGGCCTTGTCTCCCGCCAGCTCGGCGAGCGTGGTCGGCACGTCGGTGAGAGTGTGGAGAGGAATATCACGAATACTCATGATCTGCACCCTAATCCCGCTGTCATGTTTAAGAGTTATGTCGCCCAAAAGGTGAAATGTGATAGACGCCACAGGCGAGGCGCCGCCCCCCTCACCAGGCAACTGATCCTTTTCTAACCGATCTTTGACAAGAGCGTTGACAAATCATGTCGACCTGGTCGGCCGGGAATCGCTGAGGCATCGTGACGGCGTCCCCCGAACCCGGCGAAAGGCCACTTTCCTATGCCGACGCTACGCCGTACCAGCGTGCTGCTGGTCACCTCGGCGCTCGCCGTCAGCACCACCGCCACGGTCGCGCAGGCCTCCTTCGCGTCCGCCTCGGCGGCCTCCTTCGCACAGCTGAGCAACCGGGCCATCGCGGCGCCCATGGTGTCCGCCAGAGGCTGGAGCAAGGGCCAGTTCGGCTGTCTCAGCCGGCTGTGGACCCGGGAGAGCAACTGGAACCACAGGGCGCACAACCGCTTCTCCGGTGCGTACGGCATCCCCCAGGCTCTGCCCGGCGGGAAGATGGCCAGTGCGGGCCACGACTGGCGAACCAACCCCAAGACACAGATCAGATGGGGCCTGGGTTACATCAAGCAGCGCTACGGCTCGCCGTGCGGAGCGTGGTCGCACTTCCAGTCACGCGGCTGGTACTAGATCCAAACCCCAAGGCGGGGTGATTTTCACTTCCCTGTGCCCCCCAGGTAAATCACCCGCGGTCAGGCGGTCCCCGCCGAACCACCCGTAGACCGCGAAGATCGGGCAAACACCTTCCCTCCGCGTGTCGCAGGCACCTGTCGCCGCTCCCCCGGCGTACTAGAAAGCCGCCTAGAGAAACACGTCGCGGTGTCTCATGCCGGAAACGGGCCGGCGAGACCACGCGGGCGTCCCCGCCCGAGCCACGGGCGCCGGATCGTCAAGCGCACGAGGGACCAAGGTCCCCCGAGCCCTCCCGCACGCGGCCAGCGGACAAGGATGAAAGTGAACAGCTACCGTGTTCTGCGCAACACCGTTCTGACCATGCTCGCCGCCTCGACCGTGATCGGATCGGCGGCGATCGGACGGGCTGAGGACATCAGCACGGCCGAGAGCGTCGGCCTCACCGAAGAGGTCGGGACCGCCGAGGGCGTCGGTCTCACCGAAGAGGTCGGCACGGCCGAGGGCGTCGGCCTCAGCGAGGAGGTCGGCACGGCCGAGGAGTCGGAAACGACCGAGGGGATCAGGCAGGCCGAGGAGTCCGCGGCGTCGGCCGCGAGGTCGTCGGCCAGGAGGATTCACCGGGCCGTCTGGTTCACCAGGGCTCGGCCGAAGGTCAGGGCGGTCGCGGGAACATCCAGGAGCAGGAACAAGGCGATCGCGTTTCGCCTCGTCTCCCGCCGTTCATGGTCCCAGAACCAGTTTCAGTGCCTGGACAGTCTGTGGACCAGGGAGAGCAACTGGGACCACGAGGCACACAATCCGTCATCGGGTGCCTACGGCATCCCCCAGGCTCTGCCGGGCTCGAAGATGAGCGGCATGGGCGTGGACTGGCGGTCGAATCCGATCACGCAGATCCACTGGGGACTGCGCTACATCAAGAGCCGTTACGGGTCACCGTGCGGCGCCTGGGGTCATTTCCGGTCCAGCAACTGGTACTGACCGCACGAGGAGTGCCCAGGGGAAGGGAACACTCCTCCGACGCCCGGGACCGCCGGGTCCCGGGCGTCACCTTTCGAGCCGCTCGAGCACACGCGGGGCACGCGCCGCCACCCCGTTCAGGGCACCGTACGGCCGGGCAGGCAGGGGCGCACGTCCGGCGGGGTGCGGGGCGGGGCGAGACGGAGGCTGAGCAGGGCCGCGGCGAGGCCGCAGGCGGTGGCGAACAGGTGTCCCAGATCCCAGATCGTGTGCGTGACGAACACCGGCAGCACGACCCCGGCCCCGAGCGCCATCGCTCCGGCGATCCGCCACCGGCCGCGCATCAGCACCACCGCCGCGGCGCACCCGGCGACCATGATGTAGCTGACGCCGACATCGGTGGTGTGCGCGAGCCTGGCCGGGGCCTTTCCCGTCTCGATCGCGTGCCACTCGACCACGGCCGTCAGCAGCGACCCGAACACGTGCCCGCACAGCACGATCACGATGATCCGCGGCGTGCCGTACCTGGGCTCCGCCCATGCCACGACGGAGGCGAAGACCGCAACGTAGAAAACCAGCCCCGACCCCTTGTCGGCGACCCAGAGCGCGCTGTCGGCCAGCGCGATCAGCGGCCGGGTGCTCAGATGGGCGAGGTTGGTGCTCTGGATGGTGGTGAGCAGGTTGATGAGCGCCCTGGGGGCCGTCTTCTGCAACAGGGTCGAGCTGGTGAACACCGCGATGTAGACGAAGGTCGCCGGGGCGGCGAGCACCCACGCGTGCAGCCCGCGCGTGTACGGCGAGAGCCGCCCGACCACACGCCCGGCCCATGCCCACCACCGGGCCAGCCCTCGAAGCGCGTACCACGCGAGTGTCACAACCAGGAAGCTCGTGATCATCAGCGACCCCCCGCCGCCCACTTTACCCAGAGGGGATAGGCGAGCCGTCCCCGTGCCCGCGACGCCGCCAAAAGGCACAACCTAGGATCCGTCGAGCACGCTCAGGCCCAGGAGCAGGGCCTGACGTTCCTTGGTGGTCAGGGTCTCGTACGGCACGGCCGCCCTGTGGTTCGTCTCGGCCTCGATTCGGTCGCGGAAGGGCCCCGAGGCCAGGCCGACGATCTGGGCGGCGGTGAGACCGGCGTCCTGCCAGGCGGCGGCATGGGCGTCGGCGCGGTGGTAGCGCAGCGCGGCCAGCCGGTTGAACAGCAGCACCCCCTCGGGCGTCCCCTCCGGCTCGTACGGCGGCGCGGCCTGGGCGAAGGCCTCACCCCCGCTGCCCCCGCTGCCCGCGGCGGCCACGACGAGCCGCCCGGCGAGGTCGGCCAGTTCGGGCAGCCGGTCGGCGTGAGCCTCCCACATCTCCCCGGTCACCGCCGCGTGCAGCCCGTACAGCTCCGTGATGAAGCCGAGCGCCCTGCCGGTCGCGCGCAGCGTGCCGCCTCGGCCTGCGGCGAGGGTGCCCTGGGCGATCTGAACCGCGACCTCGGCGTCGTCGAAGGGGTTGTAGCGATAGAGCGCGGTCAGCCCGCCGGGAGTGAGCGGCCGGGCGGGAAGCACGTATCTGAGATCGACCAGCAGGTCCGCGTGCAGTTCCCATCGCTCGACGAGCTCCCGGCCGCGCGGCCTGCTCGCGATGTGGACGCCGAGGTGAACGGCGTCGATCAGCGGAGCGATCGACGCCGCGTAGCCGGGCAGATCATCGAAGCGTGACATGCTGCGCTATCTTTCCGCATTTTCCGCGAACCAGGAGTACCTGGGCAGGGGATCAATAGCCCACCGGCTGGATATGTGCGCCCAAAGCAGATGTTTTTCCTTCATGGAGGAAAAACATGGAAGTCAGCGGATGACGGCGAAGACCGCGGCTCCCACGGCGACGGCCATCGTGCCGAGCCAGGCGATGACGGCGTCGGCCCGGTCGTCCAGAGGCCTGCCCTCGTGCAGGGCGTGCTGGACGCGCCGGTAGCGGATGCCGGTGCGGGCGAGCAGGAGAGCGCCGCTCACCGCGGCCAGGGCGAAGGGGACGACGGTGAGCGGGGAGACTCCGGCGCGCAGCGCCACGCCTCCCGCGCCCAGGCTGCCCACCGCCAGCACCGCGGCGGTACGGACCCAGGCCAGCCGGGTCCGTTCGCTCTGCAGGCCCTCGTCCCAGAGCGGGATCATCGGCCCATCAGGATGAGGATCAGGGCGAGCACGGCCACGGTCGCCACGCCGTACCCGAGGATGGGGGCGATGGCGGGCGCGGGCAGCGGCGCCGCGTTGCGCAGGGCGCGCTGGACCCTGCGCCAGCGAGGGTAGGCCATCGCGGCGCACAGGGCCGACAGCGAGACCAGGGTGAGCGCCAGCACGGTCCGCATCCAGGGGACGAAGACGTCGGCGGAGACGGCGGCCATGGCGACACCGCCCGCGCTCAGCGCCAGCGAGGTACTCAGCCAGGTCAGAAAGGTACGTTCGTTCGCAAGGGTGAATCGGGGGTCCGGTTCGTCCCGAGATGGGTCCATATTGCCGACGCTAGTTCAGCCATATTCCCCATCGAGAACCCGGGATTGCGGAAAGCCTCTTCGCAGTCCGGCCCCCCCGGGCGCCCGCCCGGAGAGGCCTCTCCCTCCCGGGTCCCGGGGCGCCGTCAAACCTCAGCTACAGGCGGCGGTCAGCTGCTTGATCCAGTTCACCGAGTCGGTCGCGACCTGCTGCGCGGCGTCGACGGCGCTGTTCGCGTCGGTCACGTTCAGCTTCTCCAGGCTGCTCGCGACCCCGTCGGCGGCCTCCTTGAGCGTGGTGTTCGACGCCTTGTCCGCCAGGTCGCCCAGCTTGGCGGCCCCGTCGTTCAACGCCTTCTCCATCGCGTCGGGGTCGTCGGCCAGACCGGCGATCTTCTTCACCGTGTCGGTGACGATGCCCGTGGCCTGCAGACACTGCTGGGCCTTGTCGACACCGTCGGAGACCTGCTGGATCTCCGAGCATCCGGTGGTGATGAGAACAGCGGCCAGCGCCGAGGCGGCGAGGACGGGGATTCGTCGCGGAAGGGGTCGCATGCCCAGACCCTACCCAATCCCCCGGTACGGCAGGCGCGACCGCACCGGTCTGTCACCCCGCCGCAATCCGCGCCCCGCCTGTCTCCGCCCGGGGCCACGGGAACGGACCCCGGACGTGCGGAAGGCGGAGAAGTAAAGTGGAGTCGCCCGTTGCGCCATCGTCAATCACCGCTGCGGGCCGCCTGTGACGCCGTCCGGGCGATCCCCACCGGAACCGGCCCCGCTTCGCGGGCCGGGGCGTGGGAAGAGGCGAACGAGCGGGAGAACGGCTCTGGCCGTACGATCAGCTCAGAGATCCATACAAGGGGGAACATGTCCACCTGCGCCCACCTCGAACAAGCCCAGGACCCGTCCCCTCGCACGCCCGAGGGGTGCGAGGAGTGTCTCGCTTCCGGAGGAAGCTGGGTTCACCTACGCAAATGCCTTTCGTGCGGGCACATCGGCTGCTGTGACTCGTCACCGAGCAAGCACGCGACCGCCCATTTCAAGGAGATCGGCCACCCGGTCGTCGCGTCCTTCGAACCGGGCGAGACCTGGCGGTGGTGCTACGCCGACAACCTCATCGGCTAGCCCCACCGCGACGTCCTCGCAGGCCAAAGGCCACTCCCAGGCGTTCGGGAGTGGCCTTTGGCCATCGGTTAGCGACCCTGCAGGCCCTTGACGTTGTCGCCGAAGCTCCAGCTCCTCGATCCATCCCAGTTGATGGACCAGGTCATCAGACCCTTGAGCTGGCCGCCGAAGGCGTTCCAGCTCTGGGAGACCAGGGAGGGCGCCATGTAGCCGCCTCCGGCTCCGGGCTGGGCAGGCAGGCCGGGGACCTGCTTGTCGTAGGGCACCTTGATCGTGGTGCCCTGGATGACCAGGCCGTTGTTCAGGCAGGTGGTCTGGGCGGTGAAGCCCTGAACCGTGCCCGCGGAGTAGGAGTCACCGGAGCAGCCGTACATGCTTCCGTTGTAGTACTGCATGTTCAGCCACCAGAGGCGGCCGTTGTCGGCGTACTTCTTGATGATCGGCAGGTAGGCGCCCCAGATGGAGCCGTAGGTCACGCTGCCACCCGTCACGTACGCCGTCTCCGGGGCCATGGTGAGGCCGAAGTTGGAGGGCATCTGGGCGAGCACGCCGTCGATGATGCGGATGAGGTTGGACTGGGACGCCGACAGCTGGTTGATGTTGCCGGCGCCGGACAGACCGGTCTCGATGTCGATGTCGATGCCGTCGAAGTTGTACCGCTTGAGGATCGGCACGACGGTCGCGACGAACTTGTCGGCGACGGTGCTGGAGCTGAGGTCGATGCCGGCCGTCGCGCCGCCGATCGACATCAGGATCGTGGCACCGGCGGCCTTGGCCGCGCACATCTCAGCCGGGGTGGAGACCTTGACGGTGGCGTCCATCCCGTCCTCCCACAGGACGGTGCCGTCGGAGCGGATGACCGGGAACGCGGCGTTGATCACGTTGTAGCCGTGCTGCAGGATGCGGGGGTCGTTGATCGGGGTCCAGCCGAACGGCGGGTGCACACCGTTGATCGCGCCGTCCCAGTTCTCCCAGTACCCCTGGATGACCTTGCCCGCGGGCCTCGACTTCACCGCGCACGTGCCATCGGTCGGCGAGACGGTCGGTGAGGGGGAGACGGTCGGCGAAGGCGAGACCGTCGGGGAGGGCGAGACCGTGGGCGAGGGCGAAACGGTCGGCGAGGGCGAGACCGTGGGCGAGACCGTCGGGGTGGGGGAAGGCGACGGCGAGGGTCCGCCGGGTCCGTCGAAGCTGACGTCGTCGGCGTAGTAGGTGCCCTGCCCGTACCAGCCGTGCAGGTAGACCACGGCGCTGGTCTGGTTGGCCCCGGTGGTGAAGGAGACGGTGAGCTGCGTGTACGTCGTCGCCGACGAGGTCCAGCGGGATGAGCCGCCGTTCACGCCGAGGTACACGTAGCTGCCGCGGACCCAGGCGCTCAGTGTGTAGGCGGTGTTCGGCTGGACGCTCACGGACTGGGTGCACTGGGCGGTGTCTGAGTTGCTCACCGCACCGGCGAGTGCCTGTGTGCCGGAGTGAGCCGGGGAGCTGACGACCGACCCCAAACCGCCGGTACAGGACCAGGGCGAGAGGGCTCCGGTTTCAAAACCCGGATTCACCAGCAGATTGGCCGCTTGTGCGGATGTCTGTGTGATAAGGACGCCCGCGGTGGCCAGCAGTAATGACACTGCCAGCGCCATCAGGCGGGGGATTCGCTTCATGGGGGGTGACAACCCTTCTGTCGCCCGGACACGAAAAGTCACCGGGCATTGACGACGCAGCGGAGGGTTGCGAGGCCGCGGTGGGGGGACTCGCGAGCAACAGGTTCAAGGAATTATCGAGACAAATTAGGTCAATGTCCATGACATGTTCAATTCCGACAATGTCAACATCTGCAGCTCCGTGCCCGATTTTCTCCAGGCCGTCCAGATTCCCGTACGCTCGCGTCTCCCAGCCCGCAGCGGATGAGCGACGAGGGAAGGCACCGGCACTGGGGCGCCCAAGCCCGCGACGCCGCCAGGCGTCGCAAACAAGCACGCCCTAGTCCCGCTCCAGGGTGGCCTCTTCGAAGTCGAGCTCGTGCATGACCCTGTTGAGCACCTCGTCGTCGATGCGGCCCTCGTCGCGAAGCCGTACGAACACCTCGCGACCCGCCGCGAGCATCTCCCTGCGCAGCCGCCGGTAGACGGTGCTCGGCGTCTCCTCGCCCTGCGGCCCCGTTCCGCCGCCGAGACGTTCCCACGCGGTGAGCGCCCGGCGTTCCGCCCGTGACCTGAGCTGCTCCACGACCTCCTGGTGCACGTCGGCGACGTCTTCGGCGACCAGTTCGTCGAGCCGGGCCAGTTCGGCGTCGGCCGCCGCCTGCTGGGCCGCGGCCTCGGAGAGGTTGTCGTTGAAGATCTCCTCCTGGTTGGAGATCCGCAGCCGCCTGATGAGCGCGGGGAAGGACATCCCCTGGACGAGCAGGGTGCCGATCACCACGACGAACGTGAGGAAGAGCAGCGTTGCCCGGCCAGGGAACCCGGATGGGATGGCGAAGGCCGCGGCGAGGGAGACCACCCCGCGCATGCCCGCCCAGCTGACGATGACCACGTTCTGCCAGGGCGGCGGATGCGGCTCACGCCTGCGAACCCCGCCGGACAGGATTCTGGGAAGGTAGATGCTGGGCACGACCCAGACGATCCTGGAGAGCACGGCGGCGGCGAAGACCGCCAGTGCCATGCCGGTGAGCTGCCAGGGGTTCTCGCCCCGCAGCTCTGTCATGATCGGCCAGAGTTGCAGGCCGATCAGGGCGAAGACGATCGTCTCCAGGAAGAAGTCCACGACCCGCCAGACGGCGTCCGACAGCAGACGGGTGCCGAAGCCCGCCCTGGGCATGTGGTGGCCGATGTAGAGGCCGACGATCACCACGGCGATCACACCGGAGACGTGCACGGCCTCCGCCGCCAGGTAGACACCGAACGGGATGAGCAGCATGACGGTGTTCTCGACCAGCGCGTCCCGCAACTTGAGCAGTATCCGGGTCAGGCACCAGGCGAGCACGAGCCCGACGACCACACCGCCCGCCGCCGAGTAGAGGAACCTGCCCACGGCGTCCAGCCAGCTGATCCCCTCCCCCATCGCGGCGGCGATGGCGACCCGGTAGGCGGTGAGCGCGGTCGCGTCGTTGAAGAGGCTCTCCCCCACCAGGATGGCGACCACCTTGCGGGGCAGCCCGAGCCTGCGGGCGACCGCGACGGCGGCGACCGCGTCTGGCGGCGCCACGATCGCGCCCAGCGCGAAGGCGGCGGCCAGTGGCAGGAACGGCAGCAGCAGATGGACGACCCAGCCGATGACCAGTGTGGTGAACAGCACCAGCCCGATCGACAGCAGCGCGACCGGGCGCCGCACCGCCTTGAGCCTCAGGTAGGAGCTGTCTATGGCGGCGGAGTAGAGCAGGGGCGGCAGGAAGACCAGCAGGATCAGCTCGGGGTCCAGCTCGTAGCCCGGCACGAACGGCGAGAGCACCAGTCCTGCCAGCACCAGAAGCAGGGGGGAGGGCCATCCTCTGCGCCTGGCCACGGCGGCCACCGCGATCGCGATGATCGGGACAACCAGAAGCTGTACGGCTGACGCCTGATTCATCCCACTCCTCGCCCGCTTATGGGTGATCAGACTACGGGACGGCCTTCATCGCCCAGCGCGTGCCCAACCCTGCGAGCGGTACAGGGAGCGGCGATGTCCACCACGGCGCCGGCCGTTCCCGCCGTCTCAGCGTCTCACCGGTCGAGGGTCACCAGTCGCGGCGCTCTTCCCGGTCGTCGCGGTGCCGCTCAGGGCGGAGCCGCTCGCCGGTCGAGTGCGACGGATCCTGGGCGCGAGAACGCGACCGCCTCTGGTCGGACTGCTGTCCTCCGAAGATGCCCAGCGGGTCGGAGGGGTCCACGTCCTGTTCCTGATAGGCGGGCGGCGAGCCGTACAGGTCGCGCAGGTCCGCCGGATGGCCCGCCTGCTGGCCGCCGAACGCGTAGGGGTCTGGCTGCGCCGGGGCCGGGTAGCCGTAGGAGTCGGGCTGGCCCGTCGTGTACGGCGACTGCTGGGCCGGGAAGCCCGAGGGGTCGGT
Organism: Streptosporangium sp. NPDC051023; assembly: GCF_040689595.1. Taxonomy (NCBI): domain Bacteria; kingdom Bacillati; phylum Actinomycetota; class Actinomycetes; order Streptosporangiales; family Streptosporangiaceae; genus Streptosporangium; species Streptosporangium sp. NPDC051023. The sequence continues at coordinate 99,894 of NZ_JBFBCE010000024.1, forward strand.
CGAGTGTCCGGGGGAGGCATAGGGGTCGGGGCCCGCCGGGTGGCCAGAGGTGGGGAACTGGTCGGCGTGCGGCGTGAAGGGATCCACGGGGCGCTGCCTGACGGCCTGGGTGGCGTAGGGGTCGGCGGGTTGCTGGGACGGCACGCCGTACGGATCCGGCTGCTGGGCCTGGGGGGGCACGCCGTACGGGTCGGGGCGGTGTCCCTGCGGGGCATACGGGTCGGGCTGCGCGGAGGGTGCGCCGTACGGGTCGGGCTGCTGGCCCTGCGGCGCGTACGGGTCGGGCTGCGCGGAGGGTGCGCCGTACGGGTCGGGCTGGCGGGACGGGGCGCCATACGGATCGGGCTGCTGGGGCGTGCCGTACGGGTCGGGGCGGTGTCCCTGCGGGGCGAACGGGTCCGGCTGCTGGGGGGAGACGCCGTAGGGATCGGGCTGCTGGGACGCGTAGAGGTCGCCGGGCATCTGGTACGCGGGCTCTCCCGCGCCGAGCCCGAGCGGCTCGGCGGGCTGCGGCTGCCCGTAGGACAGGGAGTCGTTGACGATCATGTTCTCGCGCGGCACCACGTCGGCTGGGCCGTACCCGGCGACCGGGCGCTCCTGGGACCGGTCCGGAGGCGGGACCGCTCCCCTCGCGACGAGCACGTCGGTCGGGCTGAGCGCGGCGACCGGGCGCGGCTCCTCCGCGGAGACGACCTGAGTCGCCGCCGGGTCGGGGTACTGCTGCGGGCTCGCGTAGTCCTCAGGCCGAGGCCTGGCGTACTGCCCGGTGCCGGGGAACTCCCCGTGGTCCTGGTAGCCGGCGTGGTCGGCCTGGTGGACGGGCTCGCCGACCTCGTCGGGGTACTGCCCCCCCGCCTCGACGAAACCCTGGTCAAGGGTGTCGACCAGACGCCCGACGTCGTTCATGGGCATGCGGAAACTCGCGGTGCACATCTCACCGCGCCACAGGCTCAGCACCAGGGTGCCTTCGTGCCATGTGACCCGGAGCACCCGCTCCTGGCCACGCTCGTCAAAGAACACCTCGCCGAACGACGGCAACGGGACAACTTCCGACATGGAGGACATAGTGCTTTAACCAGCCTTTATTCGTCCACTCAACCTCGGGAAACCCTACCGAACCGGTCTTTCCGTCCCCACCTTCCGTCTCGGCGACACCGAGATGGACGATCTTCTTTGACCTTACGAGGTCGGTGATCCGGATGATCCAGCCAGTTTGCCACGCGGTGCGAGGCTCACGTTCCGGAATACCGGGATGCGTCCATGAGATGACTCCCCGGAGCCAGCCTCGGTTGTCAGGGGGAGCCGGTACGGTTGGCTGTCGTGCCGACCGACTCGATCGCTCCCGCTGAAGACGTCTCCTCGACGGTGTCCTCCGCCGCCTCCCCCGCGGTGGATCTGCCCCCGGTCGAGGAATTGCTGAGCACCGCCGTGGCGGCGGTCGGCGGGGTCGAGCGCCCCGGCCAGATCGAGATGGTGCGGGCGGTCGAGCACGCGATCAGCTCGGGAGACCATCTCGCCGTCCAGGCGGGCACCGGCACCGGCAAGTCCCTGGCCTATCTGATCCCCTCGATCCGGCACGCGATGACCTCCAAGGGCGCCGTGGTCGTCTCGACGGCGACCATCGCGCTGCAGCGCCAGCTCGTCGACCGCGACCTGCCCAGGCTCTCCGAGGCGCTCACCCCGCAGCTTCCGCACCAGCCCACGTTCGCCATCCTCAAGGGCCGCCGCAACTACCTGTGCCGCTACAAGGCCAGTGCGGGCTGGCCCGACGAGGAGCAGGACCAGCTCTTCGACCCGCGCGAGGTGAACGCGACCGGGCGGATGGTCCAGCGCATCCAGGAGTGGGCCCAGGAGACCGAGACCGGTGACCGCGACGAGCTGGTCCCGGGCGTCAACGAGCAGGCCTGGCGGCAGTTCTCCGTGAGCTCGCGGGAGTGCCTGGGCGTGGCGCGCTGCCCGAGCGGTATGGAGTGCTTCGCCGAGCTGGCCCGGGGCCGCGCGGGCGAGTCGGACATCGTCGTCACCAACCACGCGCTGCTGGCCATCGACGCCATGGAGGACTTCCCGCTGCTGCCCGAGCACGAGGTGGTCGTGGTCGACGAGGCTCACGAGCTGGTCGACCGGGTCACGTCGGTGGTGAGCGGCGAGCTGTCGGAGGCCATGGTCGCGGTGACGGTGCGCCGGGTCGGGCGGTTGATCGAGCAGGCGATCTCCGACCGCCTCATGGAGGCGGGAGAGGACCTCAAGGCCCTGCTCGCCGCCGCGCCCGCGGGGCGCCTCGACGAGCTCCCCCAGGTGCTGGGGATGACGCTGGCCCTGGTCCGCGACGCGGCCTGGGCCTGCATCACCGCGATGGGCCCCAGGTCGGGCGGCGACAAGGACGACCCGGAGAGCGCCGGGCTGCGCAAGGCGGCCTTCACCGCCCTCGACGAGGTCCACGACACCGCGCAGCGGATGCTGGATGCCTTCGGTCACGCGGAGGAGGTGGACAGGGCCGAGGTGGTCTGGCTTGAGGCGGCGACCGACCGGCGCCCGCCCCTGCTGCGGATCGCCCCGCTCACCGTGGCCGGAATGCTCCGTGACAAGCTCTTCGGCGACCGTACGGTGGTCCTGACCTCGGCGACGTTGGCCCTGGGCGGCGCCTTCGACGGCCTGGCCCGCCAGTGGGGCCTCGGGAACGGCAAGGACGCCAAGGCCGGCTGGGCGGGGCTGGATGTCGGCTCCCCGTTCGACCACCCGCGCAGCGGCATCCTCTACATCGCCAAGCACCTGCCCCAGCCGGGACGCGACGGCCTGCCCGAGGCCTACCTCGAGGAGATCATCGAGCTGATCGAGGCCGCGGGAGGCCGGACCCTCGGCCTGTTCTCCTCCATGCGCGCCGCCAAGGCCGCCACGGAGGCGCTTCGGGAGCGGCTCAGCGTGCCGCTGCTCTGCCAGGGCGACGACTCCACGATGCTGCTGGTCAAGCAGTTCGCCGAGGACGAGCCGACCTGCCTGTTCGGCACCCTGTCCCTGTGGCAGGGCGTGGACGTGCCGGGGCCGTCCCTGCGGCTGGTGATCATCGACCGCATCCCGTTCCCGCGTCCCGATGACCCGCTGAGCTCGGCTCGCCAGCGCCACGTCACCGCCAAGGGTGGCAACGGTTTCATGTCGGTCGCCGCGACCCACGCCGCCCTGTTGCTCGCCCAGGGCGCGGGCCGCCTGCTGCGCAGCCAGCACGACAAGGGGGTGGTCGCGGTCCTGGACCCCCGCCTCGCCACAGCCCGCTACGCCGGTTTCCTCCGCGACTCGCTGCCGCCCTTCTGGCCGACGAACGACCCGCTCAAGGTCCGCGACGCGCTCAGGCGCCTCGGGAAGGCCTAGCCGGGGCCGAGGGCGCGGGGGAAGACACCGCAGCCGGGGCAAGGGCCCCGCCCCGGAGGAAGGACGTCGCGGTCAGTCGCGGTCAGGGAAGCGGCCCAGATCGGGGCGCTTGGGGGCGAGGCCGTCGCCCGAGGAGCGCCCGCGTAGACGGCGGACGACCCAGGGACCGAGGTGCTCGCGCACCCACTGGGCGTCCTCGCGGCGCCTGACCCCGGACGCCGCCCGCTCACGCGGCGGCCAAACCCTGCGCCAGTCGTCGTCGCATTCGATCCCGAGCACGTCGCACACCTTGGCGGCCACCATCCGGTGCCCCTCCTCGTTCATGTGCAGGCGGTCGTCGCTCCAGGCGCGCCAGTCGCGCAGGCCCTGCATCGACCACTGGTCGACCAGGTGGCAGCCGTACAGGTCGGCGATGGACCTGACGTGCATGTAGAAGATCGCGAACGTACCGCGAGCCCGGCGCATGATCGGGGTGTCACGCGGGTCGACGCCGGTGAACAGCAGCACCTCGGCGCCGGTGACCCGCAGGTCCCGCACGGCTCCCGCCAGCTTCTTGGCCATCCTGTCGGGGTCACTGCCCGGGCGAAGCAGGTCGTTGCCTCCGGCGCAGAGACTGACCAGGTCGGGCCGCATCGCGACGGCGCGCGGGACCTGGTGCTCGACGATCTGGTCGATGAGCCTGCCCCGCACAGCGAGGTTGGCGTAGCGGAACTCCGGGTCGAGCGCGGCCAGCCGCTCGGCGACCCGGTCGGCCCAGCCCCGGTAGGGCCCGGCCTCCGCGGGGTGCGCGCCCGCGGGGCCCGGGTCGTTCAGGCCCTCGGTGAAGCTGTCGCCCAGAGCGACGAAGGAGCGGTAGCCCACTATGGCGTCTCCGTGACGGCCCGCGGCGCGACCGCGCGCGCCGACAGGGCCGCCCTTCTCATCGGGCGATCTCCTCGTACGCCGCCTCGAGCAGCTCCTCCGGCGGGTCCTCGAGCGGGGACACCTTCGCCAGGTCGTCCAGGACGACGAAGCGCAGCTTGGCGCCGCGGCTCTTCTTGTCCAGGCGCATGTGCTCACGCAGCTCGGGCCACGCGTCACGGCGGTAGGCCGTGGGCAGTCCGACGGAGGTCAGGATGGACCGGGTGCGTTCGACAACCGCGGCGCCGATCCGCCCGTCGAGGCGGGACAGCTCGGCGGCGTAGACCATGCCGATGGCGACGGCCTCGCCGTGCCGGATCCGGTAGCGCTCGACCCGCTCGATGGCGTGGGCCAGGGTGTGGCCGTAGTTGAGGATCTCCCGCAGACCACCCTCGCGCAGGTCCGCGCCGACCACGTCGGCCTTGATCTGGACCTTCCGCTCGATGAGCTCGCGGGTGTGCCGCCCCTCCGGGTGCCTGGCCTCCTGCGGGGCCTCCTCGATGAGGGACAGGATCACCGGGTCGGCGATGAAGCCGCCCTTGATGATCTCGGCGAGGCCGCCGACGTAGTCGTCCCGAGGCACGGAGACCAGCGTGGCCAGGTCGCACAGGACGCCCGCCGGAGGATGGAAGGAACCGACCAGGTTCTTACCCTCGGGAGTGTTGATCCCGGTCTTGCCGCCGACCGCCGCGTCGACCATGCCGAGCAGCGTGGTCGGCACCTGCACGACCTTGACACCGCGCAGCCAGGTGGCGGCGGCGAAGCCCGCCAGGTCGGTGGTCGCTCCCCCGCCGACGCCGACCACGGCATCGGACCGCGTGACGCCGTGACGGCCGAAGTCCGACCAGAGCGCAGCGGCGACCTCGACCGTCTTGGCCTGCTCCGCGTCGGGCACCGGCAGCGGGACGACCTGGTATCCGGCCGCCTCGATCGCGCCGCACACGGGCCTGGCGATCTCCGGCAGGCTCACCGGGTGGACCACGGCGACGGTGCGGACAGCGGGACCGAGCAGCCCGGGAAGCTCTCCGAGCACGCCGGTGCCGATCACCACGTCGTAGGGGGCCTCCCCGCCGACTTTGATCCTGGAGGTCGTCACGGTTCGAGTCCCTTCACGATCTCCTCGACGACCTCGTCGGGGTCGCGTTCGTCGGTGGCCACGGTGATCTTGGCCAGTCCCTCGTAGATCGGGCGGCGGGCGTCCATCAGCTTCTTCAGCTGGCTGCGCGGGTTGAGCACGAGCAGCGGCCGCGCCGAGGCGAGACCGACCCGCTGCACGGCCTGCGACAGGCCGACCTCCAGGTAGACGATCGAGTGACCGCCCAGCAGTTCCCGCGTGGCCTCGGCCAGCACCGCGCCACCGCCGAGGGACAGCACGCCGCCGTGCTCGGCCAGCGCCAGCCGTACGGCCTGCGCCTCGAGCTCCCTGAAGCGCTCCTCGCCGTCCTCGACGAAGATGTCGCCGACCGGTTTGCCTACCGTGGCCTCAACGTCGGCGTCGGTGTCGCGGAAGGCGACCCCCAGCCGCTCGGCCAGCAACTTGCCGACGGTCGACTTGCCCGCTCCAGGGGCGCCGACCAGGACTACGCGGGGACTCACTGTGCCTCCTCCGCCCGCGGCCCGGCGGCTCGGGAGCCGGATCGGCTCCGCCCGCCGGTTCGCACGCTCACTTGATCACCATCGAGGAAAGGTAGCCGGACAGGTTGCGGGCGACCTCCTCGACGGAGTCGCCGCCGAACTTCTCGATCGCGGCGTCGGCGAGGACCAGCGCGACCATCGCCTCGGCGACGATCGCGGCGGCCGGGACGGCGCACACGTCGGAACGCTCGTGGTGGGCCTTCGCGGCCTCTCCGGTCAGCACGTCGACGGTGGCCAGCGCCCTGGGCACCGTGGAGATCGGCTTCATCGCCGCGCTGACCCGCAGCGGCTCGCCGTTGGTCATGCCGCCCTCGACGCCGCCCGCGCGGTTGGTGATGCGGCGGACGCCGTCCGCGGTGTTCTCGATCTCGTCATGAGCCCGGGAACCGGGGCGGCGGGCGGTCTCGAAGCCGTCGCCGACGGCGACCCCCTTGATCGCCTGGATGCCCATCAGCGCGGCGGCGAGGCGCGCGTCGAGGCGGCGGTCCCAGTGGGTGTAGCTGCCCAGCCCCGGCGGCAACCCGTAGGCGAGCACCTCGACGACGCCGCCGAGGGTGTCGCCGTCCTTGTGCGCCTTGTCGATCTCGGCGACCATGGCGGCGCTGCCCGCCGAGTCGGCGCAGCGCACCGGATCGGCGTCGACGGCGTCCATGTCATCGGGGCCGGGAACGACGCCCGGCGTGGTCTGCGCTCCGCCGATCGAGACGACGTGGCTGACGATGTCGACGCCGAGTGCCTGCTTGAGGAAGCTTCGGGCGACCTGGCCGAGCGCGACCCGCGCGGCGGTCTCGCGGGCACTGGCCCGGTCGAGCACGGGACGGGCGTCGTCGAAGCCGTACTTCTGCATGCCCGCGAGGTCGGCGTGGCCGGGGCGGGGACGCGAACGCGGCGCGTTGCGGGCCTGGCCCTCCAGCAGGGCGGGATCGACCGGGTCGGCCGCCATGACGGTCTCCCACTTGGGCCACTCGGTGTTGCCCACCCGGATGGCGACGGGACTGCCGAGCGTACGGCCGTGCCGCACGCCGCCGACGACGTTCACCACGTCCTGCTCGAACTTCATCCGGGCACCGCGGCCGTAACCCAGGCGGCGTCTCGCCAGCGCTCGGTCGATATCGGCCGTGGTCACCTCCACTCCGGCGGGCAGGCCTTCCAAGATCGCGACGAGCTCGGGGCCGTGGGACTCCCCGGCGGTCAACCAGCGCAACATGATGACAAGTCTTCCACGTGCCGCCCACTGGAATGGCCGAAGCTCACTGGCTGAGACGGTGACGGCGTGTCCTCCTCGCCTCCCGCGGTCACCCGCCCATGCCGGTCAGGATGACCGCGAAGGCTCCGGCGATCATGAAAGGGCCGAAGGGGATCTCGCTGCCGCGTCTCGCCCTGCGCGCGACCAGCAGCGCGCCGCCGTAGAGACCGCCTGCGAGAAAGCCCAGGAAGGCCCCGGTGACCAGCGCGTTCCAGCCGAGCCAGCCGAGCGCGATGCCCAGGCTCACCGCGAGCTTGACGTCGCCCAGCCCCATCCCGGACGGATTGATCACGAAAAGCAGCAGGTAGAAGGCCGCGAGGGCGAGTCCGCAGAAAAGGGCCCTGAGCAGGTCGCCGGGGCGGCCCTCCAGCAGGGCCGTCACCGTGAGCGGCGCCGCCGTCCCCAGGCAGGCGGCGAGGGTGAGCCGGTCGGGAAGGCGGTGAACGGCGACGTCGACGAAGACGAGGCCGACGGCGACGACGGCCAGCCATCCGTAGGCCAGCAACTCCCCCGCCGACGCCACCTCGGGCCGTGGCGTCACGCGGACGGCGCCGGGCCACACGGGTGACGGGGCGCGCAGGGCGAGGGCGGTCAGCAGCGCGGCGGTGACGAACTCGACCGTCAATGGGGGCGGCCCGATCCGCCGGCGGCACCCGGGACAACGCCCTGCGGCCAGCGAGGCGAACGGCGCGAGCCGCCCCCACCTCGCCGTGCCCGCGCCCAGGCGCGCCCCCGCCCCCGCGAAGCCTCCGTCCTGCCTACCGGACGCCCCGTCCCTCTCGGAACGGCCCCCGCTCACGATCTCCGGCGGTGTCCCTGTCCCTTCCGGCGCCCCCGTCTCCTCAGGGCGTCTCCGGAGCGCGATTCTGGGCAGCGGGGTTTCGCATCGCGGGCAGGCGTATCGGAGCGGTTCTCTCTCGGCCACCGAATGGCGGACCACCAGGGTCCTCGTCCAGAACCCGAGCGGCGAACCGGCGAAAGCCGCCACGACGGGCAGGAGGCTCACGCGGAGATCAGCCTCGTCCGCGCAGCGGCCAGCCGAACCGGCGGCGCCGGGGGGCGGCGGGGGCCTGCTCCATCCGCGCCACGGTGACCTCGGGCCCCAACTGGTCGACGGTTCCCGACTCGACCGCGGCGAACGCCCGCAGGACGCCCCCCTCGATCACGAAGGACACCGGTCCCGCGACGTCGATCACCACCGCGGCCGCGTTCTCGTGCACCGCCGCCTGGCAGACCTGCGGGGTGGTCGCCTGGATGGGGCGGGCGTCGGGGCGCCAGAGCTTCAGGGACTCGGTCCCGGTGAAGGCGAGCACCGCCTCCCGCCCGTCCTTGCCGACGAGTTTCGGCAGAGCCATCTCGCTCTCCTTCTCCTGCCGCAGCCCGTGCTCACCGACCTCGGACTCCGTCAGCAGGGCGACCACAGGAACGAGCAGCCGCGCGCCGCCGAGGGCTGCTATCACCGCGCCCGCGTCAGCCGTACCGGCGGAGAAGGCCGCGAGCGCGGACGAGACGGCGGCGTCGGCGGAACCGTCGTCGCCGGGGACCAGAGGTTGGGGAATGCTCGGCACGAACCCGGAGCCTACCCGCGACGACCGGACAGGCAGGAACGCCACGGCCCGGTGTCCCGGGCGAACCAGGACACCGGCCTCATGTCCCCGGGTCCCATGGCGGGCCACGATGCCCGCACCGGACGCGAGAACGGGAGATCGCGAGAGCGGGAAGAGGGGCGGATCATGCCGGACACGGCCGAGCGCGATTCAACGACCGGGCAGCCGGAGACGACGACATGCGAGACCGGGGTCTCGCGAACGTCGCCATCGCACGTCCCGGAGTCTCAGGCCGGGGAGGCACGGGCCTCGCGCGTGGCCCGCCGCGCGGTGGAGATCCTGTGCTTCGCCCTGACCGTCGGCATCTTCTGGACCGTCTACGCACTACGACACTGATCAACGTTGGCCCAGGTCGGCGATGGCGGCCACCGGGCCGCCGCCGCTGGGGCCCTGGTGGACCGCGGCGACCGAGACGAAGACGGCGGGGTCTCCGGTGACGCTGGCCGCGACGCCGCCGACCGCGGCCTTGATCTGGCGGTGCCAGTGCACGTCGGAGTCGTCGAGCATGATGTTGCGGCGCCCCCTGACGCTGCCCGACGGATCCGCCTCGCATTTCATGAAGACGTTGACCAGCCTGCCGTCCAGGTCGGAGGGGTGGGGACGTTCCGGCAGGTCGATGCCGCTTGAGCGGATGGCCTCCCAGATGCCGTCCGCGTCCAGCGCGTCCTTCATGACCGAGTGCCCGATCCGGTAGCGTCCGCCGATACCGCGGACGTTGCCGACGACGACGATCTGCGCCCGGTCCAGTTCGACACCGGAGGAGCAGGACGCGACGGAGGAGTAGAGCGACAGGTCACGGTGGATCTGCTCGGCGGCGGGCATCTCGATCTCGCCGAGCGCGACCGCGATGCCGAGCGCGGTGGTCGAGTTGGAGATGTCCATGGAGGGGCCGGTGTCCTCGACGACCACGTCCTTGCCCCGGGACCTGGCGTCGTTGATGGTGGCCAGGGTCAGCAGGGGCGTCTTGGTCTGGACGTAGTGAACGTCGGCGGGGTCGTCGATCCCGGCGATCCTCATGGCCTCCCGGACACCCGCGGCGACCTTCTCCACCATGGCCGGACGGCCGATGTCCTCGGGGAGGATGACGTCGCTCATCGCGATGCCGACGCTGACGCGCGGTTCCCCGCTCGGCTCGGCGTTCGCCGTGGTTGCGAAGATGGTCGCGTGCGGGCTGAGAACGCCGTCGGTGCCCCCGGACCACACCAGCGGGACGTTCTCCGGAGCCGGGTGCCCCTTGGCCGCGAGCACCTCGCGGAAGGCGCGGTCGGCCAGGATGCGCGTGTAGTCGTTCACCCCGCCGTTGCCCTCGGTCTTGCCGATCACCGCGAGCACCCGGTGTGCCTCGATCACCCCGTCGTCGATGAGCCGGGCCAGTCCCGAGGCGTCGGTCACGCTCTCGATCGGCACCTTGCGCACTTCAATCGGTTCGGGCATCCCTGTCACCTTTCGATCCTTCGACGCAACACGTCAATCACTCTCGCACCACGGTGCCCGCCTCTCCGGTGACCGCCGCTCCGGCGTCCCGGGCTCCGGCGCTCCGGCGCTCCCGAGCGGGACGACCGCCTCCGGACGTCGCGCCGGCCGACGAGACGCGCCGGCGGAAGAACGGTTGCGGAGACGAGGACGAGACCTGACACGGAGGGAAGGGCACATCACAGCCCGGGAAGGGATAAGACGGACGTATGTGGAGGTTGTTACCGGTGATGGACATGTCGCGCATGCCGCGAGTGGCCGTGGTTCCACCGCCCATCATGATCGGCAATCGTTCTCCCGCATGGGGACGCTAACGGTCCCCCTCACCCGACTCACGGGCATCTTTCACCCAACGAGGCACTTTTCTTCGACAGGAATCGCCGTCCCTCACACCGAGTCAACCTGTGATCTGCAACACACCCACATGCCCAATGAGTTGGACATATCACTATTTGATGGAACATCAACGGATATTTCACAGCACGGAATCGCACTCAGTTAACGCGGCGTTTCCTTCTAGATCATCCGACGGCGCACGCGACACCAATAACTTTGTTTACAGTTGGGGTCGCGGCGGGAAACGAGCCGCCCCACGCAGCTGAGAAATCGGGGTTCTCCGCATGCTCGCAGTACTCGAATCACCTCCCGACAAGGCCGTTCAATATCTTCCACAGCCTCCGTCGGACGACGAACTAAAGCTCTATTTCGGACCACAAAAGCGCTGGGTACTCTTGTCGGTACCCCTTTCCCTGACATTCACCGCGGGGACGCTTTTCCTTTTCTCCATGCGCCATCCCGCGCTGTGGCCGTTCTTCGCCGCACTGGCGCTGAATCTCACAGGCTGGACGATGTCGTTCGTCGACGGGCAGCGCCAGCGGCTGACCACCTGGGAGTCCCATGAGCTGCTCGTCCGCTCGTGGCGGCCCGCCCGGTTCCCGTCTGTGGACGTGTTCCTGCCGACAAGGGGCGAGCCCATGGAGATCCTGGACAACACCTTCAACCATGTGTCAGCACTGCTGTGGAACGGTCCGGTAACGGTCTGGGTGCTCGACGACGCCGCGCGTCCCGAGGTCGCAGAACTGGCCGGGCACCACGGCTTCCGTTACAGCTCCCGTTCCGACCTAGGGCACATGAAGAAGGCGGGCAACCTCAACCACGGCCTCTCGATCAGCTCGGGAGAGGTGGTCGCGGTCTTCGACGCCGATTTCTGCCCCAGGCCCGATTTCCTGTCCCATCTGGTCCCCTATCTCGAGGACCCGAAAATCGCCGTGGCCCAGTCGCCGCAGTACTTCGACACCACGGCGGACATGCCTTGGCTGCAGCGAACGGCCGGAGCTGCGCAGGAGATGTTCTATCGGTGGCTGCAGCCCTCAAGGGACGCCGACGGCGGCGCCATCTGCGTGGGCACGAACGTGGTCTACCGGCGCTCAACGCTGAAGGAGATCGGCGGCTTCCCCAGGATCGACCACAGCGAGGACATCTACACCAGCGTCGAGCTGATGAAGCACGGCTACCGCACCAAGTACGTCCCGGTGCTGCTGGCGAAGGGGCTGTCCCCTGACAACGTCGCCTCCTACATCGCCCAGCAGTACCGGTGGGCGATGGGCTGCATGAGCCTGCTGTTCGACCGCGACTTCCATCGCACGCCGATGGCGTGGCGGGTACGGCTCTCCTACTACAGCGGCTTCCTGAGCTACTTCGTCTCGGCCGCCAACATCGCCGCGGTCCCGCTCCCCGGGCTCGTCATGCTCACCTTCTACCCACAGGAGGTCAGGGCATGGCACATGATCCCGTTCGTGGGGCCGCTCTGGGTCGCGCTGGTGCTGCTGCCCGCGGTCTCGGTGAGCCGCTGGCGCTTCGAGGTGACCCGCGCCCAGACCCTGTACGCCTACTGCCACCTGATCTCCATCGTGCACGCGGTGCGCAACCAGGCCGCGGCGTGGGTGCCGAGCGGCGCCGCAGCGGGCAAGAGCACGCTGGTCTCCTCCGTCGCCCGCATGGCCTTTGTCTGGCTGACCGTCACCACCGCCGCCACCTGGATCGGCATCGCGCTGCGCGCCCCCGTCTACGGCTGGGGCGAGTACTGGGCACTGACCCTGTTCGCCGTAGGCACCACGTACATCGCCCTCCCCCTCATCCGTGACCTGTGGAGGATCCTCCGTTGAACCACCGTCTGCGCTGGCCAGAGGCCCTGGCCATCACCGTCCTGCTGCTGCTCGGCGTCCTGCTCGCCTCGGGCTTCGCCGTACTGCCACCGCTGCTGCCGTGACCTCCCGCTATCGTCTCGGCTTCAGGCCGGACATCGAGGGGCTGCGAGCGGTGGCCGTCCTGGCCGTGCTCGCCTTTCACGCGACCGTGCCCGGCATGGCCGGAGGGTTCGTCGGGGTCGACGTGTTCTTCGTCATCTCCGGCTTCCTGATCACCGGCCTGCTGCTGCGCGACGTCTCCGCCACCGGTCGTTTCTCGCTGGCCGAGTTCTACGCCAGGCGGGCCAGGCGCATCCTGCCCGCCGCCGGGGTGGTGCTGCTCGCCACGACGGCCGGAGCCTGGCTGCTGCTGCCGCCCCTGCGCGGCGGCGACGTCGCCGGTGACGTGGTCACCGCCGCCCTGTACATCGCCAACTGGCGGTTCGTCGCGGGCCAGACCGACTACCTGGCCGCGGAGCGGGACCCGAGCCCCCTGCTGCACTACTGGTCGCTGGCCGTCGAGGAGCAGTTCTACCTGCTGTGGGCGCCGCTGCTCCTGGTGCTGGTCCTGCTGGCCCGCCGCCTCGGCCGCAGCCCCTTTCCCGCGATCGCGGTCGCCGTCGTGACGCTGACCGGCGTCTCGTTCGCGCTGTCCCTGTGGTGGACCGGCGTCAGCGCCCCTCTCGCCTATCTCTCCTCCCCCTCAAGGGCCTGGCAGTTCGGCGTGGGAGCCCTGGCCGCCCTGCTCATGCCGTACAGCGCGCGTCCCGACGGCGGCGAGGGCCGTCAGGACGCCGGGGACGCACGGGGCGGGCCCGAGCGGCGCCTGCGCTTCACCTTCCGGGTCGCCGGAGGGGCTCTGGGCCTGGCGGGGGCCGCCGCGATCGCCTGGTCAATCGCAGGGATCGGCCCTGCGACCCCCTACCCCGGGACGGCCGCCCTGGTGCCCACGCTGGGCACGGCGGCGGTCATCCTGTTCCGCTCACCGGTCTCCGCGGCGTTCTCCTGGGCCCCGGTCCGCGCGATCGGGCGGCTCTCGTTCTCCTGGTATCTGTGGCACTGGCCGGTCCTGGTCCTCACCGAGGCGGCGCTCGGCACACAGCCGTGGCCGGTACGGCTGGCGCTGATCCTGGCCTCCGCGCTGCCCGCGTTCCTGACGCTGAGGCTGGTCGAGCGGCCGTTGCGACTGTCGGAGGTCGTCTCCGCGCTGCCCAGGCGGGGCCTGGCCCTCGGCACCAGCGCGATGGCCGTCCCGGTGGCCGCCGCGCTCCTGCTCAACGGCGGGGTGGTGCAGGGCGCGACGGCCACCCGGGTCACCGTGGCCGGAACCGTCGCCGGAACCGTCGACGCCTCGGGTCCCGCGGGTGCTCCCGGTACGGCGCTGCACCCGACGCCCGCAGAGGCCAGGACCGACTTCCCCAAGTCGGCGGGCTGTGAGATCGCACTGACCGCGACGACGAGTCCGCCGTGCCTGTTCGGCAACCCCGCCTCGAAGGACAGGATCGTCCTGATCGGCGACTCCCACGCGGGCCAGTGGTTCGCCGTTGCGGAGCGCATCGCCGTACGGAGGGGGTGGGCGCTGGAGGTCCTCACCAAGCCCGGCTGCCCGCTGCCCCGGCTCACGGTCGTCGATCCACGCCTCGGCCGGGAGTACCGAGAGTGCAACGCCTGGCGGGACTACGCCCTGAAACGGCTGGCCGGCGAGTCGCCGCCCCGGATGATCCTGGTGGCCTCGCTCAACGCGTACGCGAGCGACACGGCGGCGCTGACCCGTGCCTGGGACGCGACGCTCACTCCGCTGTCGCGGCTCGGCGCCTCGCTGGTCTACCTGCGTGACACCCCGCTGCCCGGCAAGGACGTGCCCGCCTGCCTATCGGGCAGGCCCGTCAAGGACTGCGCGTTCCCGCGCCGCGACGGCCTGCGCCCCGACCCGCTGGCCCAGCAGATCGTCGCGGGGGAACGTCCAGGCGTCCGCCTGCTCGACATGGTCCCGCTCCTGTGCCCGGACAGCGGGGACACCTGTCCCGCCGCGCTCGACGGCATCGTGCTCTACCGTGACGACGCGCACATCACCGACACCCTCGCGGCACGGCTCGCACCACGGATCGAGCAGGACCTGGAGGATCTCGACCTCATCCCCACCGTGCTGTGAGGCTCGCCCAGGCGATCCTCGCCATGATCGTCCTTCTGGCCGGGTGCTCGGGGCCGGGCCAGAAGGAGCCCCCGGGGTGGACCGAGGTGTTCCGCGACGATTTCGACGGCGCGGCCGGATCGCCGCTGCCCGCGGGCTGGCGGCACGACGTCGGCACCTGTTATCCCGGGTGCCCCGCGCCCCGGTGGGGCACCGGGGAGATCGAGACCATGACCGACTCGGCGGAGAACGTCTCCCTCGACGGCCGGGGAAACCTGGCCGTCACCCCCCTGCTGCGCGACGGGTCCTGGACCTCGGGCCGGGTCGAGACCGTTCGGTCCGACTTCAGGCCCCCGCCGGGAGGCGTGCTGCGGGTCGAGGCCAGGATCCAGCTGCCCGGGGTGACCGAGGCGGACGGCGCGGGTTACTGGCCCGCGTTCTGGATGCTGGGCGCCCGGCTGCGCGACGGCTACACCGGCTGGCCCGGTGTCGGGGAGATCGACGTCGTCGAGGCGGTGAACGGGCGCCCCTCGGTCATGTCCGCCATGCACTGCGGGGTGACGCCCGGCGGGCCGTGCGCCGAGCCCTCCGGCATCGGTTCCGGCGAGCGGCCGTGCCCCACCTGTCACGGCGGCTTCCACCGCTACGGCGTCGAGATCAGCGCGACCGAGATCCGCTGGTACCTCGACGACGTCCAGGTCCTCGCCGTCGCGGCCACCCGGATGGACCCGGCGACCTGGCAGGCGGCCACCGGGCACGGCTTCTTCCTGATCCTGAACGTCGCCATGGGCGGCGGCCTCCCCTCGGCCTTCGGCGGCGGGCCGACGGCCGCGACCGTCTCCGGCAGGCCCATGCTGGTCGACTACGTCTCCGTGGCGACCAGGACCGCAGGACGGGGGTGAGGAGCCGCCCCGCGGCGTCGTCAGAACCCGGGCTCGCCAGGACCCGGGCCTACCGTCCCCGCAGGCCCGCGCCCAGCCTCCGGACGACCTCCGCGATCACCTCGGCGCGCCGCGGCTGCAGGTAGAAGTGGCCGCCGGGCAGGACCGTCAGGGAGAAGTCGGACAGCGTGCGCGTTTCCCACGCCTTGGCCTGAGCCTGGCTGACCACCGGGTCCGAGTCGCCGACGATGACGGAGATCGGGGTGCGCAGCGCGGGCCCCGGGCGGTGACGGTAGCTCTCGACCAGGCGGAAGTCACCCCGTACGTAGGGGAAGATGACCTCCCGCATCGCGGGGTGAGCGAGGATCTGCAGGTCAGTGCCACCGAGCTTGACCAGCTCCGCCATGAACCGCTCGTCGTCGTAGGAGGAGATCTCCCGCCTCCGCCTGGGCTCGTGCGGTGCCGCGCATCCCGAGGCGAACAGCCGCTCCGGATCGGCTCCCCTCGCCTCGAGGGCCCGTGTGGTCTCGTAGGCGACCATCGCGCCCATGCTGTGCCCGAACAGCGCGAAGCGCCGGTCCAGCAGCGGCAGCATTTCCTCGACCACGGAGCCGACCAGCGTCTCCACGTCACCGGGCATCGGCTCGTTGAACCGGTCGGCCCTGCCCGGCAGCTGCACGCCGTACAGCTCGACCGAGTCGGGCAGCAGGTCGGGCCAGTCGCGGTAGGCGGTGATCGAGCCGCCCGCGTGCGTGAAGCAGATCAGCCGCATGGCGGCCTCCGGCCGGGGTTTGAGGGGGCGCAGCCAGGTCATGCGCGCTCCCGCCCGCCGTACGGAGCCCGTGGCTCGCCGCGGCGGCCCCGGATCTCTCCGCGCGGGGCCCGCGATCCGCCGTCCGGGTGCTCGAACGGGTTGGTCATGTCGGTTCCTTTCTGGGTTCTGGGCGCGTTCCGCACTGCGCGGCGATCTCCCACGATCGGCCAGGGGCCACCGCGTCCGCGCGAGTGATCCGTGATCATGCCGGTGACGCGGGGCGGACGGCTGTCCGGCCGCCGGTCCCCGCCGTGCGTCGTGGTGAGGAGAGGCATGTTCCCGTCGGATCGGTGCGGCTGGTGCTCCGCAGAAATCTTCACATCGTCACGGCTCTAACGGTAGAGCGCGAGGGGGTGCCCGTTCGTGCGGACAGGGAGGCCGGGCACGAGAGACGACCCCTGGCGTCCTCACGACCGGTGCGGGAGGCGGGCCTCGGCCGTCCTCGGGGATACGTCGTCCACATCGTTCGCTGATTTTGCGTGTTTCGCATGGTTCATATGGGAACCCTGTGTTTTGCGAGGCGCGCATTTACTGTCCAGCCGACGCCCCGCACTCCCCGGATCCTGTTCTGTTAGGCTTACCTTGCATAACGTCTGAGCAACTGTTCAGGTGTTGACGGGATGGATCTTGGGATGGGTCACGGACACGGACACGCCCATGGCCACGGGCACGGCCACGGGCATGGGCACGGGTACGGCGCGCACTCCGACCGCCGCTACCTGGTGGCGGCACTCGCGCTACTGACGGCCTTCATGGCGGCCGAGGTCGTGGTCGGCCTCCTCGCCAACTCCATCGCGTTGATCTCCGACGCGGGGCACATGCTCACCGACGCCGCCTCCATCGCGCTCGCGCTGGTCGCGATGAACATGGCGGCCCGCCCCGCCAGCGGCGCCTACACCTTCGGCTGGAAACGCGCCGAGATCCTCTCCGCCGCGATCAACGGGCTGACGTTCGTCGTCCTCGTCGCCTACTTCGTCTACGAGGGCGTCCGGCGGCTCATCACGCCGCCGGAGGTGACGGGGACGCTGGTCCTCGGCACGGCCCTGGCCGGGATCGTGGTCAACGCCGCCGCGGCGTGGCTCATCGCCAGGGCCGACCGGAGCAGCCTCAACGTCGAGGGCGCCTTCCAGCACATCCTCAACGACATGTACGCCTTCGTGGCCACCGCGATCGCAGGCGCGGTCGTCTGGATCACCGGCTGGGGCAGGGCGGACGCGCTCGCCGCGCTGGTCGTCGCGGCCCTGATGGGCAAGGCCGCGTACGGCCTGCTGCGCGACGCGGGACGCATCCTGTTCGAGGCCGCGCCCCCCGGCGCGCCCCCCGCGGAGGTGAGCGCGACGATGACCGCCCACGCCGAGGTGACCGGCGTCGAGGACCTCCACGTGTGGACCGTGACCAGCGGCTTCCCCGCGCTGTCCGCGCACGTGACCATCACGCCCGGCGGCGACTGCCACCGGGTCCGCCGCGAGCTGGCCGACCTGCTGCACGAGCGGTTCCACATCGACCACAGCACGCTGCAGGTCGACCATGTCCCGGGGACGGCCTGCCGGATCGCCATGGCCCGCGAGGAGTCCGGCGGGACGGGAGCGGGGACGCGGCGGACCAGAGAGGCGAAGACCGGGTCGTCGCACCGCTGAGCAGGCCCGCGTCGGGTCTCTTCCCTGACCTGGAACCACGCCCCAGGACGGGTTCTCACACCTCGAGGCAGGCCTCGAAGATCCTCGTGAGTCGCCTGACCAGGACGTCGCGGCCGGGTGAGTCGAGCGCGCCGGGGCCGTAGAGCTGACGCAGCGTACCCGTGCCGGTGATGAGCGAGGTGGCGACGGTCGCCCTGAAGGTCGCGTCAGGACCGGACAGGCGCGCGGCCAGCGGCTCCAGTATCGCGGAGCTGACCCGCGCCTTGATGATCTCGCTGAGCTCCGGGCTGGCCGACGACCGGCTGAGCGCCGCCAGCACCGGCCCCCCTTCGTCGGAGCCGAGCCGGTCGGCGACGTACTCGGCCAGGCGGCGAGGCAGCTCCTCGTCGGAGACCTCAAGCACGCCGGGGAAGCGCCCCTGCATCGCGAGGACCTCGGCGAACAACTCCCGTTTCGTGCCGAAGTAGCGGTTGATCAGGGCGATGTTGGCGCCCGCCTCCGCGGAGATGAGCCGCATCGTCACCTGGTCGTAGCCAAGCTCGGCGAACAGGCGACGGGCGGCATCGAGGATGCGGCATCTCGTGCCCTCCCTGTCGCGGTGCCGTATCTCATCCACCTTCCGATCCTTCCAGATTTGACGAGTAAACAAGCGTCTACTAACTTCATATGTATCGTACACACATTGGGGGATGGTTCATGCTGACCGAACAACAGGTCCAGGCCGAGACAGCACCGCGGTTCACCCACAAACAGGTGCTGGAGATCCTGGCCGGCCTGATGCTCGCCATGCTGACGTCGATGATCTCGACGTCCGTGGTGGGAACCGCGCTGCCGACGATCGTGGGCACGCTCGGCGGTCAGGACCAGCTCGCCTGGGTGGCGAGCGCGACCCTGCTGACCATGACCGCCTCAACCCCCCTGTGGGGCAAGCTGTCGGACCTCTACGGCCGCAAGCTCATGTTCCAGGTCTCCCTGCTGATCTTCGTCTTCTCCTCCGTCGCCGCGGGCTTCTCCCAGGACATGGGCCAGCTCATCGTGGCCAGGGCCGTGCAGGGCATCGGCGCCGGAGGCCTGGCGGCGCTGCCGCAGATCATCCTCGGCGACGTGGTCGAGCCGCGTGAGCGGGGCCGCTACTCCGGCTACATCGGCGCGGTCTTCGGCGTCTCCACCGTCGCGGGCCCGCTCCTCGGCGGGTTCATCGTGGACAACATGTCCTGGCGCTGGACGTTCTGGATCTGCGTGCCGCTGGCCGTGGTCGCGTTCGTGGTCATCCAGAAGGTGCTCAAGCTGCCGCTGGTCCGCCGTGACACCAAGGTCGACTGGTGGGGCGCGACCTTCATCACCGGCGGCACCACCGCGCTGATGCTGCTGCTGTCCTTCGGCGGCAAGGAGTTCGACTGGAACTCCGGCTGGACCTACGGGCTGGGCGCGCTGAGCCTGGCACTGTTCGGCCTGGCCGTGGTGGCCGAGCGCAAGGCGGCCGACCCGATCCTGCCCCCGCACCTGTTCCGCAACCACACCTTCGTGCTCACCAGCGTCGCCTCCCTGCTCGTCGGCGCCGCGATGTTCGGCGCGCTGATGTTCCTGCCGCAGTACCTGCAGATCGTCAAGGGGATGAGCCCCACCGGCTCCGGCCTGATGACCCTGCCCATGGTGCTCGGCCTGCTCGTCTCCTCGATCCTGGTCGGCCGGTTCGTCTCCAAGACGGGCCGCTGGAAGATCTTCCCCGTCGTGGGCATGCTGCTCGTCGCGGTCGGCCTGTTCCTGCTCTCCCGGCTGCACGTCGACAGCTCGCTGGTGATCGTCGGCGTCGACATCGCGGTGCTCGGCATCGGTCTCGGCGCCTCCATGCAGATCCTGATCCTGGCCGCGCAGAACGCCGTCACCCGCGCCGACATGGCCTCGACCACCTCCGGCGTTTCCTTCTTCCGCTCCCTCGGCGGTGCGGTCGGCGTCGCCGCCTTCGGCGCGATCCTGTCCAACCGGCTCACCTCCGAGCTGATCTCCCTCGCCAAGGCCGCGCACCTGCCCCTGACGGGCGGCGCCGCCCCCAACCTCGGCTCCCCGGCCGCCATCCACCAGCTGCCCGCCCCCGTGCTGCAGGTGATCCTGGAGGCCTTCACCCGGGCCATCCACACGGTCTTCCTGGTGGGCGTGCCGATCGCCGTACTGGCCGCGGTCGCCGTACTGGCGATGAAGGAGCTTCCGCTCCGCTCGGCCCAGGCCGCCCCGGCCGACCCCACCGCTCCCCCGGTCCCCGCAGAGGCCAACTAGCCTCCTCAGCGAGCCCGGGACCGACTCGCCCACCGGTCCCGGGCTTCAGGCTTCCCCGCAGCCAGATCAGGCGAGACGGCGGCGGGACCCCGCCTTCGCGATCATCTCAGGGTGGAGGAGACGACCCTCGGCCTGCCCGCGCCGAGGAAGAAGATGCCGGGGAAGCCCTCGGTTTCGAATCCGGCGCTGCGGTTCCTGCGCAGCGTTGAGCCCTCGATGGCGAGGGTGCCGGTGCGGTCGTTGCTGACGAAGAAGACCGCCCCGCCGCCCTCTCTTGCGTTGTTGTCCTGGATCACCGAGCCGGCGATCCTGATGCTGAACCGGTCGCCGTCGGCGTAGATCGCGCCGCCGCTACCGCCTCCGGGGGTGCCGGTACGGGCCGGGTTGGCCCCTCGTCCGATCGCCGTGTTGTGCGTCATGAGGCTGTTGAGCACCACCCAGGAGACCCCGATGCTGCTCAGCGCCCCGCCGTTGGAGCAGACGCCACCCTGCCCGGCCGCTCCGCCGAAGGTGCTGTTCACGATCTGGACGGGACGGTCCTGGAACTGGTCGAGGACGCGGATGGCCGCCCCGCCGACGTCCGGGCCGACGGGGTCGCATCGGTTGCGCAGGAAGCGTGAGTTGACGACCTTGAACTGCCCGCCTCGGACGAAGATCGCGCCACCG
The DNA here is from genome assembly GCF_040689595.1 of Streptosporangium sp. NPDC051023. Lineage (NCBI taxonomy): Bacteria > Bacillati > Actinomycetota > Actinomycetes > Streptosporangiales > Streptosporangiaceae > Streptosporangium > Streptosporangium sp. NPDC051023. Next base: position 120,707 of record NZ_JBFBCE010000024.1, read on the forward strand.
CCTCCCTCCTCGATCGGCCGCCCCGTCGCGTTCCCGTCGGCGAAGGTCAGATTCTGGACGACGAGCTGCGGCTGACTCTGGTCGTCGCAGTGCGAGGTGGTCCAGCCCTGGGCCTGGTCACAGGTGTTCATGTAGAGGATCCGCCGTCTGCCGCCGCCGCTGAGCGTCACCTTGCCGCCGCCGTCCAGCACGACTCTGGGTGAGGTGTTGCGGACCTTCGCGGTGGCGGTCAGCGTGATGGTGACGGGGGCGGGGCCGCAGGAGAAGGTGATGATCCCGCCCGCGGCGACGGCCGCTACCACCGCCTGGGAGGTGCAACTCGCGGGGGTGCCGGTGCCGACGACCCGGGTCGAACGCGTGGTGTCGACCGCGCGAGCCTGGGCGGGCACCGCGGCGCGCCCGCTCGGATTCCCGGGTACGGCCTCGCGCCCGGCTCTCCCCGCGGAGGCCTCGCCTTCCCGCGCGCCGCTCTCATCCACGGCACTCTGATGTCCGGCCGAGGACCGGCCCACGCCCCAGGCGGGCGCGGCGGCGCCGGGCACGCTCGCCAGACCGATCACCAACGAGGTCAGGGCGGCAACGCCCCATTTGGCTCGCACGCCGCAGATGCTACTGCGTCAACTCTGGCGACATATCGGGATTTGGAGAACTCGTCACGAAGCGAAAGAGGCGGGCACTCGAAGGGAATGCCCGCCCCCGAACAAACGATCTCCCCGCGACGGAACTCAGCTCGCCGCCACCAGGGCACTCAGTTCCCGAGCCGCAGGAAGGGCACGAGCCCGCTCGGGGAGTGCCTCGATGACGTGGCCGACGAGCAGACGGCGGTAGGGGGTGATCGGCGGTCCCTGGATGCTCGCAAGGGCGTGGTCGAGGCCGTCGGAGACATCGCGTTCACGGATCAGGCTGTAGGACTGGATGAGCCGGAGATTGGCGAGGCCGTGAACGAGCGCGGGCGAGTAGAGGGCGGACGCGCGCTCCGCCGCCTGCCTGGCCTCCCGCGTTTCGCCCAGCAGAGCGAACACCTCCGCCTCGGTGAAACGCATCGCCCTTTCTGAGAAACCCCAGTAGGTGAGCTCGTCCTTGGTATCGCGGTCCGGCAACCGGTCCCAGACCGCCCGGAGGTCGCGCAGCGCCGTACGAGCGGTCTCCCCGTCACCGTGCTGGGTGGCCGACTGGGCGGCGAGCACCGTCGCGCGGGCCGCGTACGCACGCGCGAGCGCCACGCTGGGAACGCCATCCGAGATCCGTATGGCATCGTCGAGCAGCTGCAGGACGAGTTGGTAGGGCTGGCCCGCCGCGAACGAGTTCCACGCCTCTCCGGCGCGCACGGACACCCGCAGGTCGCGGTCTCCTGAAGCGTCGGCCGCGCGGCGGGCGGTGCGCTGCGCCCGCCGGGCCTGGCCGGTGGCACGCAGGTGGGTGAACTCCCCGGAAAGGGTCTGGGCGAACGAGGCGGTGACGCGCAGCAGCCCGGCGCGGTCGGACGGCGAGGTGGTTCGGTCGAGAAGCCGTCCGATCTCGGCTATGTCGGCCGTCAGATCTCCGACGAGCGCGCCGAGCGGGCCGGTGTTGGTGCGGAAGCTGTACTCCCAGGCGGTCCGCTCCCAGTCGTCCAGGTCGAGACCCTCCCGGTCGCCGATCGCCCGGTCCACCCCGGACAGGATCGCGGCGACCGCGTCGGGGGGTGCCAGCGCCCCGGCTCCGATCAGGGTGAGAAGCTGCATCGCGGTGCGGCGGTCCATGGCGCCTCCATCGGGTGCGTCCCCGTCAAAACTACCCTCGAAAAGCCGTTTCCCCGCGAGACCGGCCGATACGGAATCGTTCCCTGCGAGACCGGCCGATGCGAAACCGGCGAGTGCCGCGAACAGCACCCCGATCACGGCCGGGTCGAGGTGCCCGTACGGCGACGGCACGACGACCCGGTCGAACACGTCCGGAAGGCGGGGCCGCGACGACGACGGGGGCGTGCCCTCCACGGCGAAGAGTTCCGCCTCCCCGATGTCGAACACCCGGCAGTACAGGACGCGATAGGGGTCTCTGGGCTGGTTGTTGCCCGCCTCGTGTGCCTTGATCAGGCGTATCACGCTCTCCCTCGCCGGAAGCGTGCGGCGGGTGTCCTCGTCGGCCGCCTGGACGAGGCGGCGGGCCAGCTCTCGCTGGCTCCAGCATCGGTCACGCCGTTGCTCGCGCAGGCGCGTGGCCCATGCGGGACGGGGACGTTCGTTGTCGGCCATGCCTGCCTCTGCGGGGGAGGAGAAGGAGGTGCCTGAACTCTCCTCAGTTTCCTCCACGGCCGGCTTCCAGGGGCGGTATTGCCGCGTTGAAGTGGCCATACTCCGGAAATCGAGGTGGCCGTATGCCGGAAGTGACCGGCTTGCCCCGCCCTGGGCCGCAAAAAAGGACGGGCCCCGGAAGGGGTGCCCGTCCTCTGTCGCCCGAGACCGCCGTGGCGGGGAGCCCATGCCCGGGGCTCCCCGGCTGATCGCCGTCTCCACCGCCTGCACGTTCCTGGCCACCCGGTGGCTCGGACCGCGGATCGGGGTGAGCCCCCGTAGATCGCTGCTCATC